>DASQSR010000260.1:0-8207 GCA_035642295.1 Allostellaceae bacterium
CGCTTCCGGCGCGTGGCGCGCGGCGAAATCGTGGAAGCTCTCGGCCGCGTCGCGGCGATGGGCGAGATAGTGGCGCAGCAAGCCTTCGACGCGGCGGGGCACTTCCGCCATGGGCAGCGCCGGATAGATCTCGCGGCCGAGTCCCCGCTCCGCGCCGGCGCCGCCGCCGACATAAATCACATAGCCCTCGACCGACTCCTCGCCGACGCGCGCGCCGAGGAGGCCAATATCGCCGACGTAATGCTGGGCGCAGGAATGCGGGCAGCCGGTGAGATGGATGTTGACCGGCTGGTCGAGCGCGAGGCGGCTTTCGAGATGCGTAGCCAGCGCCTGCGCCTGACCCTTGGTGTCAGTGGCGGAGAATTTGCACCCCGTGTTGCCGGTGCAGGCGACGAGGGCACCGCGGATGTTGCTCGCGCGCCAGTCGAGGCCGAGCGCGGCGATTGCCGCCTCTACCTCGGGCAGCGCCGCCTCGGCCACGTCGGAGATCAGCAGGTTCTGCCAGACGGTGAGGCGGAGGGTGCCGCTGCCAAAGCGCGCGGCGATGTCGGCGAGGCCCGCCATCTGCGCCGCGGTCATGCGCCCCACCGGCAGCACCACGCCGATATAGAAGAGGCCGGGCTGGCGTTGCGCATGGACGCCGACATGGCCGTGCTTCAGGCGCGGCGTGCGCGGGCGGCAGGCGGCGAGCGGCAGCCGGTCGAGCTTGAAGGGCAGCAGCGCCTCGGTCTCGGCGAGGAAGCGCTCGAGGCCGAGCCGGTCGAGCACGTATTTGAGCCGGGCGCGGGTGCGGTCGGTGCGGTCGCCTTCGGCGATGAAGGCGCGCAGCACCGCGGCGGCGACCGCGATGCACTGATCCGGCTTCACCAGGACGCCGGCGTCACGGGCGAAATCGCCATGGCCGGTGATGCCGCCGAGCTGCAAACGGAAGTAGACGCCGGCAGGAACGCCGTGGCCGTCCTCGACGGCGACGGCGGCGAAGCCGATGTCGTTGGTGTCCTCGAGCACGGCGACCTGCCCGCCACCGTCGAAGGCGATGTTGAACTTGCGCGGCAGGCCGTAGAGCTCGCGGTGATTGAGGATGTAGTGGTGCAGCGCGCGGGCGAGCGGGCGCGTGTCGATGAGCTCCGCCGCGTCGATACCGGCGGTCGGGCTGCCGGTGATGTTGCGGACATTGTCGGCGCCGGCGCCGCGCGAGGTGAGGCCGAGATCCTGCACGCCCATCAGCATGTCGACGGCGTGCTGAGCGCCGATCTCGCGGATCTGGAGATTGGCGCGCGTCGTCACATCGGCATAGCCGCCACCGAAGCGAAGCGCCAGATCGGCCAGACCGCGGAGCTGGTGCGCGGCGAGGATGCCGTTCGGCATGCGCAGCCGGCACATGAAGGCGTTCTGCGCCGGCGCGACATAGAAGAGGCCGTGGAATTTGTGGCGGAAGACATCGAGCCCCTTGGGAAAGCGCCCCGCGGCAGCGTTCTCGCGCATGAGGTCCCAGAGATCGAGCGGCTCCTGCTCGCGCTTGCCCTGCTCCTCGGGCGAGAGCTTGCCGCCGGCGGCGATGACGCGATCCTGCGCGGCGCGACGAATATCGGCAGGCCCGGGCGCAGCGGATGGCGCGGCGGCCACCCCCACAGCCGCGCGCCGCGCCATCACACCGCCCAGAAACCCCTCAAGATACTGCTTCTGCTCTTCGGTAAACCCAGACTCAGTGCTCATAGGACAAACCGCTTCAACACTGCCCTCTAAGCAAGCGGGATGCCAGCCGCGCGGCGCCCGGCAAGGTGCCGGAAAACCACGGCATTCCGCCGGCAGGCCAGGATTGCGGCCGGGACGGTGCGGCCATGCCTTGCCTCTTCCAGCGGCGCGGCCCGGCGGCGCTGCACGAAATTTGCGCAGCCGCGGCGCTGCACAGAAAAAAATCAGCATCTCGCAGCGGATTGAGCAGCGCCGTGCGCCCGTCAACGGCGACAGCGCGCTTTCGCTCGCTTCGTCCGATGGCACGGTTCTTGCGGAAATCGCCAGGGCAGAGGAGACCCGCGATGTATCTCGAGACCGTCGACCATTTCGCCGAGGTGGCGCAGAAGCGCAGCGATTTCTTGAAGCGCTCGCCGCTGGGCTTCTGGATCAGCGCGATGATGGCCGGCGCCTATGTCGGCCTCGGCATCATCCTCATTTTCAGCGTCGGCTCGGACGCCGATCCCGCCTATCGCCCGCTGATCATGGGCGCTTCCTTCGGCATCGCCCTGACGCTCGTCATCTTCGCCGGTTCCGATCTCTTCACCGGCCATACCATGTTCATGCCGCTGGGGCTGCTGCGCGGGCGCATCGGCTGGAGCGAGCTTGCCTCCGCCTGGGCAGTGTCCTGGCTCGGTAACCTTGCGGGCGCGGCGCTGCTGGCGGCGATCTTCGTCCTCGGCGGCGGCGGGCTGGTGCTCCACGCCAAGAGCGGCCTCATCATGACCGTGGCAGCGGCCAAGATGACGGCGCCGGCGCTCATGCTCTTTGCCCGCGCCATTCTCTGCAACTGGCTCGTCTGCCTCGCGATCTGGATGTCGGCGCGGATGAGCAGCGATGCCGCCAAGTGCATCGCCATCTTCTGGTGCCTCTTCGCCTTCATCGGCAGCGGCTACGAGCACTCGGTCGCCAACATGACGCTGCTCACCATCGCGCTCATGGGCCAGCATCCCGATAGCGTCACCATCGCCGGGCTCGTCCACAATCTCGTCTGGGTGACGCTCGGCAACATCGTCAGCGGCGCCCTCTTCATGGGCGTCGGCTACTGGGCGATGTCGCGACCGGCGCCGATGAAGCCGGTGCTCGTCCACGCCCGGGACGCCGCGGCGGGGGACTAAACCAGTCGCTCCGCCCGGGGGCGGCTTTCCGCGCCGGGCGCCGGGAGCTATTCTCCCGCGTGGCCTCTGCCCACCGGGTGACGCTGTTGACCGCCGCCTTCCGCCTGCTCGCGCTCGATCACGTGGTGCTGCGCACCGCCGATCTCGCGCGCGCCCGCGCCTTCTACTGCGAGGTGCTGGGCTGCACGGTCGAGAAGTGGCAGGAGCCGCTCGGCCTGCTGCAGCTGCGCGCCGGGGCGGCGCTGATCGATCTGGTGACGCTGGAGGGGCCGCTCGGGCGGGCCGGCGGCGCGGCGCCGGGCCCGGAAGGGCGCAACCTCGACCATTTCTGCCTGCGCATCGTCCCCTTCGACGAGCCGACGCTGCGCGCGCATCTCGCCGCCCATGGCGTTACCGGCGGCGAGGTGGCGGAGCGCTACGGCGCGGAAGGCAGCGGCCCTTCGCTTTATATCCGCGACCCCGACGGCAACGTCGTCGAGCTCAAAGGGCCGCCGCAGCCATGACGCCGCCGGCGCGCCGATAACGGGGAGAGAGTGCCGCCCGCCATGCTGCGCAGCTTCACCGACCATGCCGCCAACGAGCGGACCTTTCTCGCCTGGATCCGCACCGGCATCGCCGTGCTGGGCTTCGGCTTCGTCATCGAGAAGTTCAACCTCTTCCTGCTCGCCATCGCCAGCACCTCCGCGCGGCCCGGGCTCGAGCTGCATCTCGAGCGGCTCGGCGGCCCGCTCGGCCGCGAGGACGGTCTGGCGCTGATGATCGCCGGCATTCTCATCATGATCATCGGCGGCGTGCGCTATCTCCGAACCGAGCAGCTGATCGACGATCCCGAGCTGCGCGCGCCGGGAAGCGGCAGGATCGAGGTGATGTTCGCCGTCGGCCTCGCCTTGCTCGCCTCGGTCTTCTGCGTCTATCTCGTCGTCATCTGAAGCGCCACGACACCCCCATGCCCGTTGCCAACGACACGCCGCCGCGCGGCCGCCCGCTCGCCGAGATCGAGACCTGGATCTTCGATCTCGACAACACGCTCTATCCCTCGCACTGCAACCTCTTCGCCGAGGCCGAGGCGCGCATGGCGGCGTTCATCGTCCAGGAACTGAAACTGGCGCTCACCGTCGAGGACGCGCATGCGCTGCGCCGCCGCTTCTTCCTCGATCACGGCACCACCTTGCGCGGCCTCATGCTCGAGCACGGCATGGAGCCAAAACGCTTCCTCGACTATGTCCACGACATCGACCTGACGCCCGTGCCGCCCGACCCGGCGCTGGTCGAGGCGATTGCGGCGCTGCCGGGCCGGAAGCTCGTCTTCACCAACGGCACCGCCGACTATGCCGCGCGCGTCATCGCCCGCATCGGCCTTACCGGGCATTTCCTCACCATCCACGACATCATCGCCTGCGACTACCTGCCGAAGCCCGATCCCAGCGGCTATGCGGTGCTGATCCGGCGCCACGGCGTCGTTCCTGAAACCGCGCTGATGGTCGAGGACATGGCGCGGAACCTGGTGCCGGCGGCAGCGCTGGGCATGACCACGGCCTGGGTCCGAACGCCCAAGGACTGGGCCCGGGAAGGCGCCGGTCCCGAGCACATCCATCACGTCATCGACGAACTCGCGCCTTGGCTGCGGGCGGCGGTCAGCCCCCTCGGTTGACAGGCCCCTGCCCCTGCCGCATGGTTCGCCAACCCTTGCGCTTCATCCAGCCATGACCGACCAAGATCTCGCCGCCACCATCGATGCCGCCTGGGAGGCGCGCCAATCGCTCGGCCCCGAAACCCGGGGGGCCATGCGCGAGGCGGTGGAAGCCGCGCTGGAAGGCCTCGATTCCGGCCGGCTGCGCGTTGCCGAGAAAGCGGGCGGCGCCTGGCGGGTGCATCAGTGGCTGAAGAAGGCGGTGCTGCTCTCCTTCCGCCTCAACGACATGAGCGAGATCGCCGGCGGCCCGGTCGACCCGGCGGCCGGCGGCGCGACCTGGTGGGACAAGGTGCCCTCCAAATTCGCCGGCTGGGGCGCCAAGCGCTTCCGCGAAGCGGGATTCCGCGCCGTGCCCGGCTGCATCGTGCGCCGCTCGGCCTATATCGCGCCCGGCGTGGTGCTGATGCCGTCCTTCGTCAATGTCGGCGCCTATGTCGACAGCAACACCATGGTCGATACCTGGGCGACGGTCGGGTCCTGCGCGCAGATCGGCAAGAACTGTCATCTCTCGGGCGGCGTCGGCATCGGCGGCGTGCTCGAGCCGCTGCAGGCCGAGCCGGTGATCATCGAGGACAATTGCTTCATCGGCGCACGCAGCGAGGTGGTGGAAGGCGTCATCGTCGAGACGGGCGCGGTGCTGGCGATGGGCACCTTCATCAGCGCCACCACCAAGATCGTCGACCGCGCCAGCGGCCGCATCCATCAGGGCCGCGTGCCGGCCTATTCCGTCGTCGTCCCCGGCAGTCTGCCGGGCCGCCCGCTTGCCGATGGCAGCCCGAGCCCGAGCCTCTATTGCGCCGTCATCATCAAGCAGGTCGACGAGCGCACGCGGAGCAAGACTTCGATCAACGATCTCTTGCGCGATTGATGGCCGCGATCCGTCGCAACGAGCCGCTCGATCCCATTGCGCTGGCCGCCGAGTTGATCCGGCGGCCGAGCGTCACGCCCAAGGACGAAGGCACGATCCCGCATCTGGCGCGCATCCTGGAGGGGCTGGGCTTCGACTGCCAGCTTCAGGAATTCGCCGAGCCCGGCACCGAGTCGGTGCTGAACCTCTATGCCCGCTTCGGCAAGGGCGGCCGCAATTTCTGCTTTGCCGGCCATACCGACGTGGTGCCGCCCGGCGATATCGCCCAGTGGAAGGTGGCGCCCTTCGCCGGCAAGATCGACGGCGACATGCTCCATGGCCGCGGCGCCGCCGACATGAAAGGGGCGATCGCCTGCTTCGCCGCCGCCGCCGCCCGCTTCCTCGCCGAGCGCGGCGCCGGCTTCGACGGCTCGATCAGCCTCCTCATCACCGGCGACGAGGAAGGCGTGTCGATCAACGGCACCAAGAAGCTGCTCGAATGGCTGGCGGCGCGCGGCGAGACGCTCGATGCCTGCCTCGTCGGCGAGCCGACCAACGCCCGCAGCATGGGCGACATGGTCAAGATCGGCCGGCGCGGCAGCATGACCTTCACCCTCACCGTCGAGGGCGTCCAGGGCCATACCGCCTATCCGCATCTTGCCGACAACGCCGCGCACCGCCTCGTCGCCATGCTGCATGCGCTGACCCATGCCCCGCTCGACGAGGCGACGGCGCATTTCCAGCCTTCGACCTTGCAAGTGTCGACGATCGACATCGGCAATCCCGCCACCAATGTCATTCCCGGCCGGGCGCGCGCCGCCGTCAACATCCGCTTCAACGACCGCTGGACGAGCGCCAGCCTCGAGCAGTGGATCCGCGGGAAGCTCGATGCCGTCGGCGGCCGCTACACGCTCGCAACCCACGTCAGCGGCGAGTCGTTCCTGACCCCGCCCGGCGCCTTCAGCGCCCTCGTCGCCGGAGCGATCGAGCAGGTCACCGGCCGGAAGCCCGAGCTCAGCACCACGGGCGGGACGTCCGACGCCCGCTTCATCCACCGCTATTGCGAGGTCGCCGAGTTCGGCCTTGTCGGCCTCACCATGCACAAGGTGGACGAGCAGGTCCCGCTCGCCGACATGACGGCGCTGACGGCGATCTATCACGCGGTGCTCGACCGCTACTTCGCGGCAGGCTGAGCCGTGGTACCGAGTCTCCGCGAAGTGTCGAACGGGATGTACGGCGCTTGGCGGCTCGCCTGTCTCGACCCGGCGGCGATGACCTGGTTCGCGCGCGGCGTCGACGGCCTCTGGCGCTCCTTCTGGGCGGCGGCGATCGCCTATCCCGGCTTCGTCCTGGTGGTCTCGCTGATGGTGCCGGCGGCGCAATGGGCGGAAGCGGGCGGCTTCCGCATTCTGCTGGTGGAGAGCATCGGCTACGTCGTCAGCTGGACCGCCTTTCCGCTGATCATGCTGCCCTTCTGCCGCTGGCTCGAGCGCGACGAGCAGTGCTTCGATTTCATCACCGCCTACAACTGGTCGCAGGTGCTGCAGACGGTGCTGGCGCTCATGGGGCTCATCGCCGTGCGCTTCCTCGCCCCCGCGGCGGGACTGGCGATCTACCTCGTCCTGCTGCTGGCGCGGCTGACCTATGAGTGGTACATCGCCCGCACCGCGCTCGAGGCCGGCGGCGTCGCCGCGACCACCGTCGTCCTCATCGACCTCGTGCTGAGCGAGGCGGTGGCCCAGGTCACCCAGGGCCTCTATTGAGCGAGGGCGAGCGGGACGCGCCGCGCCGCAGCACCGCCGCGGCGCTGCGCCGCCTCGCCGAGCAGCACCAGGCGCCGCGGCTTTCCATCGCCGACCTCCTCGCCGCGCTCGGCGATCACGGCTTCGGCCTCCTGCTGCTGCTGCTGGCGCTGCCCAATGCCGTGCCGGGTCCGCTCATTCCCGGCTTTTCCGTGCCGTTCGCCGCCGGCACCGCCGCGCTCGGGCTGCAGCTCGCCCTGGGACTGCACACGCCACACCTGCCGCGATGGCTGCGGCGGCTGTCGATGGACCCGGCGCGGTTCCGTCGGATGGTCGACCGCACCGAGCCGATGCTGCTGCGGCTCGAGCGCTGGCTCAAGCCGCGGCCTTCGCCGCTCGGCGACGGGCCTGGCGAGCGGCTGGTCGGCATCGCCATCATCCTTTTCAGCGCGGTGCTGGCGCTGCCGGTGCCGTTCGGCAACACGCCGATGGCCCTCTGCATCATGGTCATCGCGCTGGGCCTCCTCGAGAGCGACGGCGTGGCGCTGCTGCTCGGCCTCATCGCGGGCATCGCGGCAACCGTGTGGAACGGCGTGCTGATCTTCGCCGGCGCCGCGCTGCTGCACGTGGCGGAGCATATCCATTAGGGGCCTCGCGTTCGCGAGTTCGCCGAGGGGTGTGATTCACTGGTGCACAACAATGACTCAATTTTTCGCCAGGTGATTCATTGAATCACTCCCGAAGATGCGCTGCGAGGCACCGGCGTCCTTCACGATGTCAAAGAGCGAAGCGGTCGGAGTCATGCTAACACAGCACCCCTTGGAAGGTGGTCGGCGGTAGAATGTAACAAGGCTGATACAATCGGCCACCAACTTGCCGCGATGCTGTCGCCGCAGCGTAATCGCCGACGCGCACAGTGCGGCATGCTCTATATCGGAAATTGCGAACCGCCGCTGCAGGAAGTCCTCACCGATCCCATCGTGCGCCTGGTGATGGCGCGCGACCGGTGGCGAGTCGAGGAGGTGGCGGCAGAGATCAAGGCGGCGCAGCGGCGGCTGCGCGCGGTGCGATGC
>DASQSR010000261.1:0-2694 GCA_035642295.1 Allostellaceae bacterium
GCGCGACATCGCCGGCGCCTTCAACCGGCGCTATGGCAGCGAGTTCTTCCCGCTGCCGGAGCCGCAGATCCTGGGGCCGGCGACGCGGGTGATGAGTCTGCGCGACGGCACCAAGAAGATGTCGAAATCCGACACCTCGGACTACTCGCGCATCAACATGACCGACGATGCCGACGCCATCGCGCTCAAGATCCGCAAGGCGAAGACCGACCCGCTTCCGCTGCCGGCGAGCCTCGCCGAGGCCGAGGCGCGGCCCGAGGCGGACAATCTCCTCAGCATCTATGCGGCGCTCGCCGGCATCGACCGCGAAGCGGCGGTCCTGCAGTTCGCCGGCAAGAACTTCTCCGACTTCAAGCAGCAGCTCGCCGATCTCGCCGCCGAAGTGCTGGGCAGGATCGGCGGCGAGATGCGGCGCCTCACTTCCGATCCCGGCTATATCGACGCCATCCTCCGCCGCGGCACCGAGCGCGCCAGCGCCATCGCCGCGCCGAATCTCAAGGCGGTGTTCGATATCATGGGGTTGCTGCGGCCGTAGGGGGCCGGGGCGCGGCGGACGCCCCCCTCACCCTCCCAAGCGCTGCGCGCTGGGACAACCCGTTCGATCGCTCTGCGGGTGACCCGTTCGCCGGCTTCGTCGGCGAACCCTCCGGGGCCGCGCGTCACAGCGCGGCCGGGTCACCCCCGACGGGGCCGGTCGCAAAGCGACCGGCCGGGTTGTCCCCTCTCCCGCAAGGGGAGAGGGAAGTTTTGCGGCGGGCTTACCCCAGCGTCGCTGGAGGAGTTCCGCTATGACGACCGTTGCTGCAACCGCCGCCGCGCCGACTCGATGTGAGCCCGCACTTCCTCCGGCGGCAGCCCATCACGCGCCATAACGAGGCGCACGATGGGATCGTCGAGGACTTCGTCCAGTGGCGGCTCGCGGTTGCCGACGTACAGCGTCACGCCCTCCACGATGTTGTTCGCCGGCGCTTTGTGACCCAGGCGGAGACGCAGCGGCTACAGCAGTGCGGCGAATCCGTAGCCCGTCTTGTCGGATTGTGGGGCGGCGGCCGGCCCGTTAGTGTCCTTACCGGCTCGCCGCCTACCGCCTTGCGGTTATTCGGCTGCGACCTGCTTCTTCGCGTAAAGGCGCATTTCGTCCAAGCTCTCGCCTACGCGCCTGGCGAACACGTCGAAAACATTGGTGCCGGCCTTGATGCTGAGTTCGTTCAGCTCGCGCGCGTTGGCGAAGGCCTTCTCAAACGCCTGCTTCGCAGCCTCGGCCTGCTTCACGAGGCGATCCTCATGAGCAGCCGGCTGGGTCCAATCACGAATCAGCACCCATGTATCCTGCACAGCCTCCTGCACGATCTCAGTCTGCCGCTGCGCCAGCACCTGCATGCTCTCGGCCGCGAGCTGATTGGCCTCGGCCAACGCGGCAAAATTCCTACGTTGCGCCTCGACGACTACGCCTACGTCGGCGCCGGGAATGCCGAAATTGCCGGGCACCTTGGTCAGGTCGAGGATGCCGTTTTTGTCGGTGGTTGTCTTTGCCATGATCTTCCTTCGCATTTCAGGATGCTGGCTCTGGAAGGGCGCTGCCGGTTGAATCGTTATCCATCGATCAAGATTGCGACAAGGCACTTTTGCGTGAGCGCGCCGCAGCCATCATGAGCGCAACACAACGACGCGAGCCACGGCACGAGCCATAAACGCGAATCTATGCGCGGCGGCTTCCGCCTCCTCTATGTTCTGCTCATCCTCGGCCCATCGCGGCGATGCCGGCGGCATGGCGGCATCGGCGGGCGCGAGCTGCATGTCGGCCTGGGCGAGCGTGGTGCGGTACAGTCGGCGCAACAGGAAGGTGGAAGGCAGTGGACGATCGGGCGGGTTTCGAGCAGGAGATGACGGCGCCGACGCGGCAGGAATTGCGGGTGGTGCTGGCGGGGCTGATGCTGGCGCTGACGCTCGCGGCGCTCGACCAGAATATCGTCGCCACCGCCCTGCCGCGCATCGTCAGCGATCTCGGCGGCCTTGCGCATCTCTCCTGGGTCGTCACCGCCTTTCTGGTCGCTTCCACCACCACCACGCCGCTCTACGGCAAGTTCAGCGACATCTACGGCCGCAAGCCGGCCTTCATGGTGTCGATCACGGTCTTCCTGGCGGCCTCGATGCTCTGCGGGCTGGCGCAGGGGATGACGGAGCTGATCGTGTTCCGCGGCCTCCAAGGCCTCGGCGCGGGGGGCCTCATCACCCTCGCGCAGACGACGATCGGTGACCTCGTCTCGCCGCGGGAGCGGGGCCGCTACCAGGGGCTGTTTGCCTCGGTCTTCGCCGGATGCAGCGTGGCTGGGCCGCTGCTCGGCGGCTTCATCACCGATGCGCTCTCCTGGCGCTGGATCTTCTACGTCAACCTGCCGGTGGGAGCGGTGGCGCTGGTGCTGATCGCGGTCGGCCTCCGCCGGCACGGGCGCACAAGGGCGCATCGCATCGACTATGCGGGCGCGCTGCTGCTGATCGCGGCGACGTGCTGCGCGCTGTTGGTGCTGAGCTGGGGTGGCAGCGTCTATCCCTGGTTCTCGACACCAGTGCTCGTGATCGGGGCCGCGGCGGTGATGCTTTACGCCGCGCTTGCCCTGGCGGAGATGATGGCGGCGGAACCGGTATTGCCGCCGCATCTCTTCACCAATACGGTCTTCGTGCTCGGGGTGCTGG
>DASQSR010000262.1:0-4729 GCA_035642295.1 Allostellaceae bacterium
GGGATTTCCGCTTGAGTTCCTGGAGGTTCATGTGGGGTATGGTGGCCTGAAGGCTGGGAAGACGGTGATTGCGGAGGGAGAGCGCCCGCAGGAACGCGGGACTTATGTCGGAAAGGACCAGCGGTCCGTGCGCGCGGCCGAAACGGCGGAGTCCGGGTGATCTCGTCGGAAACGGGAGACGCCGCGATCGGGCTTTTTCAGCCTTAGCGAAAAGCGCTCTCGAAGTCAAATGGGTTTCCGCGGTCACCGGTGCAAGGTGCGGTCCCCGCCCCGCGCGCCGCCGGCCGATCGGGGCGGCGCTCGCCGGTACCGGTAGCGCCCCGGCCCCGACCCTATCCCATGCACATAAATGCGCCCTGATGCATAATTTACAAGGCTCCGCCGCCTCCGTGTCTGGTGCATAATGCTGCCGGCCAATAGAGGAGGGAGAGGATGGCGCCAAGACGCATGCTGTGCGCGGTCGCCGCGCTGGTGCTTTTCGGCGCGGTGCAGATGCCGGCCGAGGCGCAGACGCAGCCCGCAGCGCAGGCGCCGGCCGGCGGGGCGACGCCGGTGACCCTGACGATCTTCGCCGCCGGCACGCTGGCGGTCCCGTTCCGCGCGGTGAGCGAGGCCTTCGAGAGCCGCAACCCCGGCGTCCATGTCGAGGCCGAGTACGGCGGCAGCGTCAAGATGGCACGGCAGATCACCGATCTCCATCGCCCGGCCGATATCCTGGCGGTCGCCGATTACAGCGTCATCCCGACATACCTCTTCGGCGAGCAAGGCAAGACGGCCTATGCGCGCTGGTATGTCGGCTTCGCGCGCAACGCCATCACCTTCGTCTACACCCCCAAGAGCAAATACGCCGACGAGATGACGCCGCAGAACTGGTACGAGGTGCTGGCGCGCCCTGGCGTCGAGATCGGCCGCTCCAATCCCGACACCGACCCGTCCGGCTACCAGACGCTGCAGATGCTGGGGCTGGCGGCGAGCTACTACGGCAATCCGCAGCTGCGCGCGCAGATCCTCGCCAATGCCCCCGAGACCAATATGCGCGACACCGAGACCGACCTCATCTCGGCGCTGCAGCTGGGGCAGATCGACTATCTCGCGATCTACCGCTCGGACGCGCTGCAGCATCAGCTCCGCTACATCCCGATGCCGCCGCAGATCGATCTGAGCGATCCCGACGACGCGGCCCTTTATGCCAAAGCGTTCGCCGAGACGCGAAACGGCGCGCTTGCCGGCAAGCCGATCGTCTATGCCCTCACCATCCCCTCCGTCGCCGCCCAGCCCGCCTGGGCGGAGCGCTACATCGCCTTCCTGCTCGGCCCCGACGGCCAGAAGGTGCTGGCGGCGGACGGCTTCGGCACCGTCCATCCGGCCCTGGCCGTCAATCCCGAGGCGATGCCGCAGTCGCTGCGGCCGCTGGTCGCTGCCTGGCCGCCGGCGTGACCCTCGCCGCGGCCGCGCTCAGCCGCCGGGCTCGCGCCCCCGGGGAAGCGCGGAGCCTTTTCCTGGTCCTCTGGCTTTTCGGCGGCGCGCTGCTGGCCTTCATCCTGCTGCCGCTGCTGCGCCTTGCCGCCAGCCAGACCCTGGGCTCCTTGGCGCATGTCGCCGCCATGGCGGAGGTGCGCCGCGCCATCACCTTGAGCCTCGAGGCGGCGCTGATCACGGCGCTCCTCGCTGCGCTGTTCGGCGTGCCGCTCGCCTATCTCCTGGCGCGCGCCCGGTTCCGCGGCCGCGCGCTCGTCGCCGCCGTGATCGACCTGCCGCTCGCGGTGCCGCACACCGTCGCCGGCATCGCGCTGCTGTTCGTGCTGGGGCGGCAAGGCATTCTCGGCGCGCCGCTGGGGGCGCTGCTCGGCCTTCGCTTCTGGGGCACGCTGGCCGGCATCGTCGCCGCCATGCTCTTCGTCTCCATTCCCTATACGGTCAACGCCGCGCGCATCGGCTTCGAGGCGGTCGATCCGCGGCTCGAGATGACGGCGCGGACGCTGGGGCTCGGACCCTGGCAAGTGCTGCGCCATGTCAGCCTGCCGCTCGCCTGGCGCAGCATCATGACCGGGCTCACCCTCACCTATGCCCGCGCCATCAGCGAGTTCGGCGCCGTCGTCATCCTCGTCTACCATCCGATGACGGCGCCGGTGAAAATCTACGAGCTCTTCCTCCGCTTCGGCCTCGACGAGGCGGCAGGCATGGCGGTGCTGCTGCTGCTGCTTTCGCTCGCGCTCTTCATCCTGCTGCGCGCGCTCGCCTTCGGCCGCACCGCGCCGCCAGGACACGGGCGGTGAGCCGGCCCGGTCTCGTCCTCGAGCGGCTCTCCCTGCGCCTCGGCGCCTTTCGCCTCCGGGCGCTCGAGCTCGCGGTCGAGTCCAGCGAGATCCTGGTCCTGCTCGGGCCCAACGGCGCCGGCAAATCCGTCACGCTGGAAACGATCGCCGGCTTTCATCCGCTCGAGGCCGGGCGCATCCGGCTGGGCGGCCGCGACATCACCGATCTGCCGCCGGAACGCCGCCACGTCGGCCTGCTGTTCCAGAACTTCGCGCTGTTCCCGCACCTCACCGCGGCGGGCAATGTCGCGCTCGCGCTCCGCGCCGCCCGCGGCGCGGTCCCGGCGCCGCGCATTACCGATCTCCTCGGCCGCTTCGGCATCGACCACTTGGCCGGCCGCTTTCCGGACAGTCTCAGCCCCGGCGAGAAGCAGCGCGTCGCCCTCGCCCGCGCCTTGGCCGGCCGGCCCGAGCTTTTCCTCTTCGACGAGCCCTTCTCCGCCCTCGACGCGCCGACGCGCTCGGTGCTGCGCGAAGCCCTCAAGACATTTCTGCGCGAAGCCGGCGTCCCCGCCCTCTTCGTCACCCACGATCTGGTCGAGGCGCTCGCTCTCGCCGACCGGCTCGCCTTGCTGCGCGACGGCGCCATCGTCCAGAGCGGCAATGCCGGCGCGGTCTATCGCGCGCCGGCCGATCGCTTTGCCGCCGGCCTCCTCGGGGTCGAGAACATTCTCGACGCGCGGCTCGTCGGCCAGGAGGGCGCGCGGTGGCGCGTTGCCATCGGCGCGTGCGTTCTTGACGTCGCCGCCGACACGGCGCCGCCGCCGTCGGTGGGCGCGCTCTGCCTGCGCGCCGAGGATGTGGCGCTGGTGCCGGACGACGGCAACGTCGCGTCGAACCGCCTTGCCGCGCGCATCACGGCCATCGTCGATGCCGGCGCACTGATGAAAATCTCGCTCGATTGCGGCTTTCCGCTCATCGCCGTCGTGACCCGGCGCGAGGCCGAAAAGCGCCGCCTCGCGCCCGGCCTGCAGCTTGTCGCCGCGATCGAGCCGCGCGCGCTGCGCCTCGTCGTTTGACGGCGAAGGCGCGCGTCGCTCACGCGCGCAGCGACGGCAGAAATTTCGAGTGTGCCCGCCGCGGTGCCGCGTCGAGCGCCGTCGCCAGCGCGTACCAGGCAGGCTTGCGCCGGAGCGCCGCATCGAACGGCAAGGGCCGCTCGGGCAACCCGTCTTTGCGCAGCAGGGCGACATTGCATTCGCGGCGCACGATCCAGCTGTGCCGATCGGAGAGGCCCCAGGTGAAGAGCACGGTGACCGCCGGCTCGGCCAGCGCCGCGTCGAGAAAGCGCGCATAAGCCTCGGCGATGGCAACATCGCGCGTCTCGATCGCCGCCGGCAGGTGCTCGTCGGTGGCGTCGAGCTCGGTGATCTGCACTTCGAGCCCGAGCGATGCGACCTCGGCGAGAAAGCGCCGAAGCTTCGCCGCGGAAAACGGCTTGCCGCAATCGAGATGCGCCTGGACGCCGAGCGCATCCACCGGCGTTCCCGCCCGCTTCATCCGCTCGAGCAGCCGCAGCACCGCCCCGCGCTTCGCCTCGTCCTCGGGCGTGTCGTACTCGATGCCGTACTCGTTCACCACCAGCGCCGCGCCGGGATCGGCGGCGCGCGCGGTGCGATAGGCAAGATCGACATAATCGGGCCCGATCTTGTCGAGGAACACCGTCTTGCGCAGGCCGTCGGCGCGGCCATGTTCGACATAGATCGGCTCGTTGACCACGTCCCAGCAGAAGACGCGGCCGCGATAGTGCCGGCACATTCCGGTAATGCGCTCGACCACCGCGCGCTCGGCGCTCGCCCGGTCCGGCAGCGTCTTGAACCAGTCCGGCGTCGTCCAGAACCACAAGAGATTATGGCCGCGCATGGCGAGACGGTGGCGTTCGGCGAAGGCGACGATCCGGTCGGGGACGGCGAAATTCTCCACCCCCGGCCGGTCGCTCATCTGCTGCCATTTCATCTCGTTCTCGGCGACCAGCGCCCCGCATTGCTGCGCAATCAGCCGGGTGAAGTCGTCATGCGCGGCAACCTGGCTTGCGGCGATGCAGCTGCCATAGAGGATGCCCCTGGCGCTCGCGAGGTCGCGCAGCGCCGGCAGCGACGCATGTTCCGCCCGGGCACCCGCAGGAAGCAGCGCGGCAATCGCACCGGCGATGGCTTGGCGGCGGGTCAGAATGGCTTCACCACCACAAGCACGACGATGGCGATCAGCAGCACGGTCGGCACCTCGTTGACGATGCGATAGAAGCGCGCCGAGTGACGGTTGCGGTCGGCGGCGAAGTCCTTGCGCCAGCGCGACAGGCCATGATGGATGAGGGTGAGCGCCAGAACGCCGGCGAGCTTTGCATAGATCCAGCCCTCATGCCAGTCGACGATGCCCGGCGTCGCGGCCAGCAGGATGCCGAAGACGTAGGTCGC
>DASQSR010000263.1:0-3343 GCA_035642295.1 Allostellaceae bacterium
CGGTGATCCACGGTCTCGTCTATTACCGCGACGGCTCGGTCCTGGCGCAGCTGGGGTCGCCGGACATGCGGACGCCGATCGCCAACGCGCTGGGCTGGCCCAAGCGAATCGCGGCGCCCTCTCCGCGCCTCGACCTGGCGCAGCTCGGCCGCCTCACCTTCGAGCCGCCGGATCCGGAGCGCTTTCCGGCGCTGCGGCTGGCGCGCGCCGCGCTCGAGGCGGGCGGCGGCGCGCCGACCGTGCTCAACGCCGCAAACGAGGTCGCCGTCGCTGCCTTTCTCGACAGCCGCGTCGGCTTCCTCGACATCGCCGCGATCGTCGAGGAGACGCTTGCGGCGCTGCCCGATCGGCGCATCGACAGCCTCGACGACATCTACGCATGCGACCGCGAGGCGCGCGCCGTCGCGCAGCGCTTCGTCGGCAACGGCGCGCGCCGCGTCGCCAGCGGCTGAGCCGGCGCTGGCAGATCACCGGTTGCTCCTGGTTTTGGCGCATGCGATTGCCGATGGCTGACGGCTGATGGCCGACAAACCCGCCCTCGTCACCGGCGCCTCCGGCTTCGTCGGGGCGGCCGTCATGCGCGCCCTGCTGGCGCAGGGAAGGGCGGTCCGCGTGCTGCTGCGGCCGACCAGCGACCGGCGCAATCTCGCCGACCTGCCGGTCGAAATCCGTATCGGCGCGCTCGAGGACGCGGCTTCCCTGGCCGCCGCGCTGGCTGGCTGCGGCGCGTTGTTTCATGTCGCGGCCGATTACCGGCTCTGGGTGCGCGATCCCGCCGCCATGTACCGCGCCAATGTCGAGGGCACGCGGGCGCTGATGCGGGCGGCGCTCGCGGCGGGCGTGGAGCGCGTCGTCTACACCAGCAGCGTCGCCGTGCTCGGTCTCCTCGACGAGGGCAGCGCCGACGAGACGACGCCGAGCACGGTCGACGATATGATCGGACCCTACAAGCGCTCGAAGTTCCTGGCCGAAGCGGAAGTGCGCACGCTCATGCGCGAGGCAAGGCTGCCGGCGGTCATCGTCAACCCGTCGACGCCGATCGGTCCCGGCGATGTCAAGCCCACTCCGACCGGGCGGATGATCGTCGAGGCCGCCTCGGGGCGCATGCCGGCCTATGTCGATACCGGCCTCAATCTCGTTCATGTCGATGACGTGGCAACAGGCCACTTGCTCGCCGAAGCCAAAGGCCGCATCGGCGAGCGCTACATTCTGGGCGGCGACAATCTGAGCCTTGCCGAGATTCTGCGAGGGATCGCCGCGCTCACCGGGCGCAAGCCGCCGTCCCTGGCGCTGCCCGTCGCGGCGGTCTGGCCGATCGCGCTCGTGGCCGAGACGGCGGGTCGCCTCACCGGGCGGGAGCCTTTCGTGACGCTCGACGGTTTGCGCATGGCGCGGCACAAGATGTTCTTCTCCTCCGACAAGGCGCGGCGCGAGCTCGGCTACACCGCCCGGCCCGCCGAGGCGGCGCTTGCCGACGCCATCGCCTGGTTCCGCGCCGCCGGCATGTGCCCATGAGCCTCGCCGCGCTCGTCGCCGGGCTGGCGCTGGCCGCCTGGCTCTATCTGCTCTTCGGCCGCGGCTTCTTCTGGCTGCCGCTCTGGCCGGACCCCGTCGCGGCACCGGAGCGCTGGCCGCGCATCGCCGCCATCGTGCCGGCGCGCAACGAAGCGGCCGTGGTCGCCGCGGCGATCGGCTCGCTGCTCGTGCAGGATTATCCCGGCGCCTTCTCCGTCACGCTGGTCGATGATGGCAGCGAGGACGGCACCGCCGAGATCGCCCGGGCGGAAGCGGCTCGCCTCGGCCGGAGCGACCGGCTCGCCGTGGTCGCCGCGCGGCCGCTGCCGCCGGGCTGGAGCGGCAAGCTGTGGGCGATGAGCGAAGGCGTGGCCGCGGTCGAAGCCGCGGGCGAGCCGCCCGAGGCCTTGTTCTTCACCGATGCCGACATCGTGCATTCGCCGTCGCATCTGGCAATGCTGGCGGCGCGGCTCGAAGGCGAGCGGCGCGACCTCGTTTCCGAGATGGTGCTGCTGCGCTGCCGGAGCCTGGCGGAGCGCTTTCTCATACCGCCCTTCGTCTTCTTCTTTGCCATGCTCTATCCCTTCGCCTGGTCGAACGATCCCCGGCGCCGGACGGCCGCGGCGGCCGGCGGCACCATGCTGCTGCGGCGGAGCGCCTATGGGCGCATCGGCGGCCTCGCCGCCATCCGCGCGGCCCTCATCGACGATTGCGCGCTGGCGAAGGCGGTGAAGCAAAGCGGCGGCTCGGTCTGGCTCGGCCTCACCAAGGAGACGCGGAGCCTCCGGCCTTATCCGCGACTCCGCGACATCTGGCGGATGGTGGCGCGCACCGCCTACGCCCAGCTTCGCTATTCGCCGCTTTTGCTGGCGGGAACCGTCGCCGGACTGGCCCTCGTCTATTTGGCGCCGGTGGCTCTCGTCTTTGCCGGCGGGGCCGCAAGCTGGCTCGCCGTCGCCGCCTGGGTCGCGATGAGCCTCGCCTTTCTGCCGATGGTGCTGTTCTACCGGCTGGCGCCGCTCTGGGCCCTCTTGCTGCCGGCGGCGGCGTTGGTTTATCTGGCGGCAACCGTGGATTCGGCCCGCCGCCACTGGCAGGGCACGGGCGGGGAATGGAAGGGGCGAGTGGCGTGGCGTCATCGGAAGTGACTGCCGGGGTGGGGACGCCGTCGGGCAAAGGCCGGGGCGACGAGAATTTCCCCGTCGGCTCGTTTCTGATCCGGCGCGAGCTCCGGCCGCATGTCCACGCCTTCTACCGCTTCGCGCGCGAGGCCGACGACATCGCCGACAATCCCGCTCTCGCGGCGACCGACAAGGTGCGCCGCCTCGCGCGCATGGGCGAGATCATCGACGGCGCGCCCGCCACCGATTCGCCTGCCGCGCTTGCCATGCGGCAGAGCCTTGCGGCCACCGGATTGACCGCCCAGCACTGCCACGACCTGCTGCGCGCCTTCACCATGGACGCGACCAAGCTGCGCTATCGCGACTGGGACGATCTCATGACCTATTGCCGCTATTCGGCGACGCCCGTGGGACGGCAGGTGCTCGATCTCCACGGCGAGCAGCGCGCGACCTGGACCTGGTCGGACCCGCTTTGCGATGCGCTCCAGGTGCTCAACCACCTGCAGGATTGCGCCGCCGACTATCGCGCGCTCGACCGGGTCTATCTGCCGGAGCGCGATCTCGCCGAATGCGGCATTGGCATCGAAGATCTGGCAGCGCCCGCCGCGAGCCCCGGTTTGCGGCGCGTCTTCGACCGGCTGCTCGATGCCACCGATCGCCTCATCGAGCGCGCGCGCCACTTGCCGCTCGCGGTCGAGAGCCCGGGG
>DASQSR010000264.1:0-7945 GCA_035642295.1 Allostellaceae bacterium
GCCGATCGCCTGCTGCAGCGGCGCGGACAGCTCCGGCAGGGCGAGCCCGGCACCGGCGAGCGCGTCGGCCGCCCAGGCGCCGGCGCCGCCGGAGGCCGTCACCACCGCGACGCGGTCGCCGCGGGGCAACGGGCTGGTGACGAAGGCGGCCGCGATCGCCACCGCCTCGTCGGGATCGGCCGCGGCGATGATGCCATAGCGGCGGAAGACGGCGTCATAGGCCGCGCTCCAGCCGGCCATGCTCGCCGTATGCGACTGCGCGGCGCGCGCGCCCGCCACGGTGCGGCCGATCTTGGCAATGATGACCGGCTTCTGCCGCTCGGCCGCGGCCGCCGCGGCCGCGATGAAGGTCTCGGGATCGCGCACCCCTTCGAGAAACAGCAGGATCGCCGCCGTCTCGTCGTCATGCACCATGTAGTGGAAAAAATCGCCCGCGGCGAGGTCGGCCTCGTTGCCGGTGCTGATGACATGGCTGAAGGCAAGGCCGAGCGCACGGCCGCGATTGTAGAGCGCGAACCCCATGCCGCCGCTTTGCGCCACGACGCCGATGCGACGCTCGCCCAGCGTCAACGCCTCGTGCTGCGGCTTCACCTCGACCGCCGGGCTGAAGGTGGCGGCGAGGCGCGCGCGGGCGCTGTAGAAGCCCTCGGCATTGGGGCCCGAGATGCGCAGCCCGGTGCGCCGGGCGAAAGCCGCGATCTCTTCCTGCAACCGCGCCTGCGCGCCGCCCTGCTCGGCAAAGCCCGAGGAGATGATCACCGCGTGCTTGACGCCGTGGCGGGCGCAATCTTCGAGCGCCGGCAGAACCCGCTCGGCGGGAATGGCGATCAGCGCGAGATCGACGGGCGCGGCGATGGCGGCGAGCGAGGCATGGCAGGCGATGCCATCGATCTCGCCATAGCTGGGATTGACCGGGTAGAGCCGGCCGGCATAGCCGTTCTGCCGCAGCATGTGCAGCAGCACGCCGCGGATCTTCGTCAGTTCCGGCGAGGCGCCGATGACGGCGATGCCGTCGGGCGCGAAGAACCGGTCGAGCGCTGCGGCAGTCCTGTCCACGCCATTCCCCCGCAAAGCCGTGCCAGCCTAGCCGAACCGCCGGGGCCGCGGAAATCCCGAAAATAGGGTCAACCCCCAAGAAGGGGGTGGTTGCGCGGCGCGGCTGCGTGTAGCTTGGCGTCTCACCAATCCGCGCGAGAGAGACGCGGGATGCCAAACGAGGGAGGGCTTTGCGCATGCCGACTATCCGCCGTCGCGGCGCTTTCTTCGTCATCGCCGTCATTCTTGCCGCGCTCCTCGGGGCGCCGGCCGCCGGGGCGCAGACGCGCGGCGGCAAGGTGACGCTCGGCGTCGAGCAGGACATCGCCGGCTTCGACCCGCTGATCGTCGGCGTCTACGATACCGGGCAGGAGGCGATGGCCTCGCTGGTGTTCGACACGCTGACGCGGCTCGACGCGAACGGCAAGCCCGTGCCGCGGCTGGCGCTGTCGTGGACGCACAGCGCCGATTTCAAGACCTGGACCTTCAAGCTGCGCCCGAACGTCAAGTTCCAGGACGGCTCGCCCTTCAACGCGGCCGCGGTCGCCTTCAACTATCAGCGGATGCTCGACCCCAACAATCACTGCCGCTGTCTCTTCTACATCTCCACCATCGCCAGCGTCGAGGCGGCGGACCCGCTCACCGCGGTGTTCCACTTGCGGACGCCGGCGCCGAACTGGCCGGCGGTCATCGCGGTCTCGACCGTGACCAACGTCATTCACTCGCCGCAGGCGATCACCACGATGAAGGAGGCATACAACCGCCATCCCGTCGGCACCGGTCCCTTCCGCCTCAAATCCTGGCAGTCGGGCGACCGCATCGTGCTCGAACGCAATCCCGACTACTGGAACCCGGGGCGCCCCTATCTCGACGAAGTGATCATCCGACCGATGCCGGACAATACCGCGCGCTTCGCCAGCGTCGAGGCGGGCGAGACCGACATCATCTGGACCGATCGGGCGGAGGACATCCTGTCGGCAAAGAAGAACCCGCGCCTCGCCGTCCATGAATACAGCGGCTCCGGGGCGCAGGTTTACGCCTTCAACACCAAAGTGGCGCCGTTCGACGATCTGCGCGTGCGCCAGGCCCTGCGCATGGCACTCGACCTCAAGACCTTCGCGCAAGCGGAAGGCGGCGGGCTGTGGCAGCCGGCGAAGGATCCCTACGGGCCGGGCTCCTTCGTGCAATGCAAGGATCCCGGCACGCCGCCCTACGACCCCGAGAAGGCGAAGGCGCTGCTCAAGGCCTACGGCAAGCCGGTCGACTTCAAGATGGTGGTGACGGCGACGCCGCGCGGCCGCGAGATCGGCCAAATCTTCCAGGAGATGTGGCACAAGGTCGGCGCCAACATGACCATCGACCAGATCGACCAGACGGCGCTGGTCACCAAGGCGTTCCGCCGCGACTTCCAGCTCACGCCCTGGCGCATCATCGATCTCGCCGATCCCGACGTGCAGATGTACGCCAACTTCCACAGCGGCAGCCCGCTCAACCTCGCCGGCTATTCCAATCCCGAGGTCGACCGGCTGCTCGACGACGCGCGCAGCACGGCCGACGAGGAAAAGCGTGTCGCCGCCTATTGCGCGATCGCCCGTATCCTCAACCACGACGTGCCGTGGTTCTGGACGGTCGACAACCACTACTTCTCGATCGCCAAGCCGGAGCTCAAAGGTGTCGCCAAGCAGTTCAGCGACATCATCGACGTCTCCGCCGCCTACTGGGAGAAGAAGTAACCGACCGATGCTCGGCTTGATCGGCCAGCGGCTCGCCTACCTCATCCCCGTTGTCCTCGCGGTCACCGCCCTTACCTTCCTCATCGCCAATCTGCTGCCGGGCGATCTCGCCGTCGCCCTGCTCGGCGACCAGGCGACGCCGGAAAATATCGCGGCGCTGCACCAGAAGCTCGGCCTCGACCTGCCGCTCTGGCAGCAATATCTCCATTGGCTCTGGGGCATTCTCCACGGCGATTTCGGCACCTCGCACCGCACCGGCGAGACCGTGCTCCACGCCATCGGCGCGCGGCTGCCGGTGTCGCTCGAGCTGCTGGTCTTCGCCGAGCTGGGCGGCCTCGTCATCGGCGTGCCGCTCGCCATCCTTTGCGCGGTGCGGCCGGGATCGGCGTTCGACCGGGCGGTCTGCGGCATCGCTTTCGGCAGCCTCTCGGTGCCGCCCTTCATGCTGGCGATCCTGCTGATCTTCGTCTTCGCGCTGCGTCTTGGCGTGCTGCCGGCCACCGCCTACGTGCCGCTCTCCGCCGACGTGCTCGGCAATCTGCGCAGCATGGCGCTTCCCGGCGCGACGCTGGCGCTGCTGGAATGGCCGACGATCATGCGCGTCTTGAGGAGCGACATGATCTCCACGCTGCAGGAGAACTACATCGCCATGGCACGGGCGAAAGGGCTGTCGTCCCGGCGCATCCTCCTGGTGCACGCGCTGAAGCCGTCCTCGCTCACCCTCGTCACCGTGGTCGGACTCAACATCGGCCGGCTGATCGGCGGCGCGGTGATCACCGAGTCGATCTTCGCCCTGCCCGGCGTCGGCCGGTTGCTGATCGAATCGATCTATCTGCGCGACTTCATCATCCTGCAGGGCGGCGTTCTGATCGTCGCCATCGGCTTCGTCCTGGTGAATTTCCTGGTCGATCTCCTCTATGCCGCGCTCGATCCGCGCATCCGCCATGGCCGCGCTTGATACCGCCGCGCGGATTCCGCTCGAAGCGCCGGCACGCCGCCGGCGCGGCTTGGGCCTCGTCTTCTGGGCGGCGGCGCTGTGGATCCTCCTGGTCGTCGCGCTGGCGGCATTCGCCGATCTGCTGCCGCTCGCCGACCCCTATGCGCAGGCGCTGCTGGCGCGGCGCGCTCCGCCCGGCGCAGCGCATCTCCTCGGCACCGACGCGCTCGGCCGCGACATTCTCGCCCGCGTCATCTACGGCGCCCGCGCCTCGCTCGAGATCGGCGTCATCGCGCCGCTCGCCGCCACGCTGATCGGCGCGCCGATCGGCATGGCTTCGGGCTATTTCCGCGGCACTGTCGAGACGCTGGCGATCGGCGCCACCGACGTCCTGCTGGCGTTCCCGCCGCTGGTGCTGGCGCTCGCCATCGTGGCCTATCTCGGCCAGTCCGTGACCAACGTCATCATCGTGCTGGCGATCCTCACGATTCCCGCCGTGACGCGGGTGGCGCGCGCGGCGACGCTGGCGATGCGGGAGCGCGAGTTCGTCACCGCGGCGCGCGCCCTCGGCGCCGGCCATGTGCGCATTCTCGCCCGCGAGATCCTGCCCAACATCATGCTGCCGCTCTTCGCCTATTTCCTCGTGCTCGTCGCCGTGACCATCGTCGCCGAAGGCATCCTGAGCTTTCTCGGCCTCGGCGTGCCGCCGCCGATGCCGAGCTGGGGCGGCATGATCGCCGAAGGCCGCGAAAGCCTCGACATCGCGCCGCACATCGCCTTCATTCCGGCCGGCGCCATGTTCCTGACCGTGCTCGCCTTCAATCTCGTCGGCGACGGCCTGCGCGCGCGCACCGAAGCGCGGGGCGGCGCGCCGTGAGCGAGGCACCGCTGCTCGAGGTCGAGAATCTTGCGGTCGAGCTGCCGAGCGAGCGCGGGCCGCTGCGCGCCGTTGCCGGCGTCAGCCTGTCGCTGGCGCCGAGCCGCAGCCTCGGCATCGTCGGCGAATCGGGCTCGGGCAAGACCATGCTGTCGCGCGCGATCCTGCGCCTGCTGCCGGCCGGGGCACGGCTCGACGGCGCGGCGCGCTTCGACGGCCGCGACCTCTTCCGCCTGTCGCGCCGCGACTTGCGACGCCTGCGCGGACGCGAGCTCGCCGCCGTCTTCCAGGACCCGATGACCTCCCTCAACCCGGTGCTCACCATCGGCAGCCAGATCGCCGAGGCGCTGACCGAGCATCTGGGCCTCGCCCGAAGCGCCGCCATGGCGCGCGCCGTGGCGCTCCTCGCCGAGGTCGGCATTCCCGAGCCGGAGCGGCGCGCGCGGCAATATCCGCACCAGCTCTCGGGCGGCATGCGCCAGCGCGTCGCGATCGCGATCGCGCTGTCCTGCGAGCCGCGGCTGCTGATCGCCGACGAGCCCACCACCGCGCTCGACGTCACCGTGCAGGCGCAAATCCTCGACCTTCTGGCGCGCGAGCGGCAGCGGCGGCGCATGGCGCTGATCCTCATCACCCATGATCTCGGCGTCGTCGCCGGCCGCACCGACGAGGTCGCGGTGATGTATGCCGGGCGCATCCTCGAGCGCGCGCCGACGCGCGCGCTCTTCAAATCGATGCGCAGCCCCTATGCCGAGGCGCTGATGGCGGCGATTCCGCGCCTCGATGCGGCGCCGCACACGCGACTGGCGGCGATCGCCGGATCGCCGCCCGATCCGACGCGGCCCGCGCCCGGCTGCGCCTTCAGCCCGCGCTGCCACCATGCGCGCGAGCGCTGCCATCGCGAGGCGCCGGGTCTTTCGACCGAGGCGTCGGGCCATCAATACGCTTGCTGGTTTCCGCTGCGGGCGGAGGCGTAATGGCGGGAAGCGGCACGGCGCATCTGAGGCGCGAGCCGATGCTGCTTCGCGTCGAGAATCTCATCGTCGAGTACGGCGCCGGCGCCTATCGCGTCCATGCCGTCTCCGATGTCAGCTTCGACGTCAAGCGCGGCGAGACGCTGGGCCTCGTCGGTGAAAGCGGCTGCGGCAAGTCGACTCTGGGCCGCGCCGTGCTGCAGCTCACCCGTGCGCGGGCGGGCAAGGTGATGTTCGAGGAGGTCGACCTTACCCGCGAGCACGGCAAGGCGCTGCGGCGCCTGCGCCGCCGCGTCCAGCTCATCTTTCAGGACCCGATCGCCTCGCTCAACCCGCGCCGCCGCGTCGGCGACATCGTCGGCGAGCCGCTGGTGATCGCCGGCGTTAGGGACGGCCGAGAGCGCCAGCAGCGCGTGCGTGCGGTGCTGGAAGCGGTCGGCCTCGATCCGCAACTGGTCATGCGGCGACGGCCGCACGAATTCTCCGGCGGCCAATGCCAACGCATCTCGATCGCGCGCGCCCTGGTGCTCGAGCCCGAGCTCGTGGTCTGCGACGAGCCGGTCTCGGCGCTGGACGTGTCGATCCGGGCGCAGATCCTCAATCTGCTCGAGGACATGAAGGCGCGGTACGGGCTCACCCTCATCTTCATCGCGCATGACCTCGCCGTGGTGAAGGCGGTGAGCGACCGCGTCGCCGTCATGTATCTCGGCAAGCTCTGCGAGATCGGACCGGCGGAGCAGGTGTTCAGGGCGCCGGCGCATCCCTATACCGCGCTGCTGCTGCAGGCGATCCCGCTGCCGGACCCCGACGCGACGCTGCCCGAAAGCATCCCCCTCGGCGAACCGCCCTCGCCGATCGCGCCGCCTTCCGGCTGCCGCTTCCGCACGCGCTGCGCCCTCGCCCAAGCACGCTGCGCCGCCGAAGAGCCCCAGATGCGCGAGATCCGCGCCGGCCAGTTCGTCGCCTGCCACTTTGCGACGGCGCAGCGAGTCGGGTAGGCTGTGGGGCGTTTGCGCGCCTGTAGAAAAGATTCACCACGGAGATGAGGTGAATCTGTCTCGAGGAGGGATGCGATGGGCGTGCTGGTCGAGGGGGAATGGCGCGACGTCTGGTACGAGACGGAGAAGAGCGGCGGCGCCTTCGAGCGGCCGACGACGCGGTTCCGGCGCTGGATCACCGCCGACGGCAGCAGCGGCTTTCCCGCCGCCGCCGGGCGCTATCACCTCTTTCTCGCGCTCGCCTGCCCCTGGTGCCACCGCACGCTGCTCTTCCGCCTGCTGAAGCGGCTGGAGAACGTGATCTCGGTCAGCTTCGTCGAGCCGCTGATGCTGGAGAACGGCTGGACCTTCGCCGCGCCCGAGCCGATCACCGGCGCGCGCTATGTCTATCAGATCTATCAGCGCGCCGATCCCCGCTACAGCGGCCGCGCCACTGTGCCGGTGCTGTGGGACAAGGCGACGGGAACCATCGTCAGCAACGAATCCGCCGACATCATCCGCATGCTGAACCGCGCCTTCGACGGCTTCACCGAGGCGCGCGAGGATTATTATCCGGCCGCGCTCGCCGGCGAGATCGACGCGCTCAATGCGCGCATCTATGACACGGTCAACAACGGCGTCTACAAGGCGGGCTTCGCGACACAGCAGGAGCCCTACGCGGCGGCGGTGCGCGCGCTGTTCGAGACGCTGGACTGGCTCGAAGAGCGTCTCGGGACCCGACGCTATCTCCTCGGCGAGCGCTTGACCGAAGCGGATTGGCGGCTCTTTCCGACGCTGGTGCGCTTCGATGCCGTCTACTACGGCCATTTCAAATGCAATCTGCGCCACGTCTACGAATACCCGGCGCTCTGGGACTATACGCGCGCGCTCTATCAGCGGCCGGGTGTTGCGGCGACGGTCGATCTCGAGAATTTCAAGACGCACTATTACGGCAGCCAGCGCCGCGTCAACCCGAGCGGGGTCGTCCCGCTCGGGCCGAGGATCGATTTCACCGTCCCCGCGACGCGGCGCTGAGCCGTCAGCGACCGGTGCCGGAGCCAGTACCGCCGGTCGAACCCGGAGCCCCGCTCCCGGTGGTGCCCGGGTTGGTCGTGCTGCCCGGACCGTAGGCGCCGGGGCTGGACGCACCGCCCGGGCTGGTCGTGCTGCCGGAGCCGCTGTCGTTCGGGCTCATCGTGCTGCCGGACGTGCCCGGGTTCATCGCGCCGGGCGTCGTATCGGAACCGGCGCCGCCCGGGCTCTGCGTGCTGCCGGTGCCGAGCCCGCCCGTGCCAGCCGCACCACCCGCACCACCCGCGCCGCCAGCGCCTTGAGCCAGCGCAAGCGGCGCCGCGAGCGCCAGCAGCGCCGCGGTCGCGACCGTCGCGAGGATGGGTGTTGCTTTCTTGTCC
>DASQSR010000265.1:0-7702 GCA_035642295.1 Allostellaceae bacterium
GCAGCGCATCGCGGAAGCCGCGCGTATCATAGATCTTCTGCGCAAAGATGATGTCCGGCCGCAGCCCCGCCAGAAGACGGGCAGCGCCCAGGGTATCGGGATGCTCTTCGAGCTGATTGAAAGTGACGACGGTGAGGCGGCATCCCAGCGCCTCATGGCCGCTCGGCGGAAGATACTCAGGCAACACCGGATAAAGCGCGAGTCCGGCGACAAGGCCCCACGCGCCGCACGCCAACCAGAGCCGCTGCGTCGCGCAGGCGAGAGCTGCCAGGAGACAGAAGACGCCCAGTTGCGGCTGCACATGACGGGCGAGCTCATGAATTCCGATAAACCCGGCGAGACCGGCGGCAAGGACGCCGAAGGCGACGGCATCGCCGAGGTGCCGGCGGAATCGCCGGCGATCAGACACCAAACTGCTCGCGCTCGGTCAGTTCCGGATAATCGCTCCGCCCCGCGAAGGACCACAGGATCCAGGCGAGTTCGTAGCTCCTGCACTCCCGGCGGAGCGACAGGGCGCCGTGACGGTCGGGGCGATCGCTGCGGCCGAACAGCGCGTTGACCATGCTGCGACAGCCTCGGACAAGGGTGGTGTCGAATTCCCGCGCGCGGACTTGCGAGCGGTAGAACATGTGCTTCTCGGGATACAGCATCGAAACGCCCATTTCGTTGTCGCCGAAAAGCCAATGGAATCCCTTCACCAGGCTGTCGCGCGCGCCGGCGACACCGTGCGCCGCCGCTTCGTGCAAGAAAGCCGGCGCCATACCGTGCTGATGGACGGAATAGATTTCGTAGAAATCGACGACGCGTCCCGAGGGGACCCCATAGAACCATCCCCACTCGCCGCGCGCGCCCTGGAGGCTGATAACCTTCGCGGCACCGGCGTTGGCGACGCGGATTGCCCAGTCCGCGCCGAAGGCGTCGCCATAGTGGTAGAGCGCGAGCATCGCGTAGACTTGGCTCGCGAAGGAGGAGAAGCGGCGACGAAAGCGCGTTTCCTGATTGAAGAACAAGCCGGTCTGCGGATGGAAATAGCGCGTGCGCAGGGTCGCAACGAGGTCGTCCGCCGCCGCACGCCAAGCACCGCCCTCCCCGATCGCGGTCGCAGCGACGCCCGAAGCGAGCATGGCGACATCTTGGGCCGTCATGGCGCGGATAGCGGTCGCGGACAAAAGCGAGCTTCGGATGCGATCGATCAGCGGCGGCGGCGGATCGAGATCAAGCGCCGCGCCGGCCCACAGCGCCATGCCGTAGGCGTATGGCATCAGCTGATTGTTCGCCAGCTCGATACAGCAATCGCGGTAGACCTCTTGGATATCGATCGGCGGCCGATGTTCCGGCGGCAGACGCGACGCGCCGAGGAGCACGTTGAGCGTGTAGAAGGCATCGCTTCGCGGCCGCGACAGATTTGCATCGCCCAAGGCGGCCGCGCTGTCGAGACGATGGATCGAGGCGTACCGTTTCCGCGCGGGCATCCACAGCCGCTGCAGGCCCTTCAGCGCATAGGAAACCAGCGGCGACGGCGCTTGTCGCGCCTCGGCGAGTGCGCGCGCCGACGGCGGAAGCGGCTTGGCTTCCCGGTTCTCCCGCCCCACGTCACTTTGCCGCGATCTGGCCGAGCGCGGCGCGCAAGCCGGCGGTCAGCGCGACGACCATCCAAACCGAGCCCCAGTAGAACACGGTGAACCCAAGGAAGATCGTCAGGAAGGCGAGGATGTCGAGCGTCTCCGCGAGCACCACGTCGCGGTCCGTGAAGCGGGCGGAAGCGGCAGGCCCGCGGCGAACCGGCAGCGAGCAGGCGCCGATCACCGACAGCGCGATGAGGATCGAACCGGGGATGCCGAACAGCATCGCCGCGCGCAGCCACAAGGAATCGACGGTGCTCGACATCCAGTTCGGTCGGAACCAGTCGAGCGTCGCGCCGATGCCGAAGATCGGCGACGTCATCACGTCGCTTCCGGCCGCATCCCAGATCATCATCCGAAAATATCCGGTCGACGCATCGAGCGTGAAGTGATTGAAGATCCAGCCCAGCGGGTTGACGGTCGCGAGCCAGACGATGCTCGCGGCGAGCGCTCCCGTCAGCGTGAGAAAACTCCATTTCGCGGAGAAGGGAACGAAACGGCAGTAGTAAGCCAGGCCTATGCCGATGACCAGCGCCTCCCAGGGGGCCGAGGAGGCGCAGAGAAACAGGCCAATGCCGCAACCGACGCGGCACAGCAGCTTCTTGCGGCCGCTAAGCACGCGCGTCAGCAGCAGCGCGTAGCACATCACGACGCCATAGATGATCGGCTGCTCCAGCGGCCCCTGCGAACGCAGGAAACCAAGGCGATAATCCATCAGCGGATCGGAAGCGCGGTCGTAAAAGAAGAACTTGTAGCCGGTGATCCGCGCCAGCCCCTCACGCAGTACGTGCTCGTGAAAAATCGGATCGAGAATGCCGAGAAACCCGGCGATCGCCGCTGCAACGCAGAACACGACGGCGATGCGCTGCGCCTCGCTTCCCGTTCGCACGAAGGCCCGCATCGCAAGATAGGGCCCGATGAATTCGAGAGCGCTGACCCCGCCGCTCTTCACCGCGCTGGCGAGGCCGTCGATTTCTGCCTCTGCCAGGATCATCCACGCGGCCGTCACCGGGAACAGCAAGTCCGAGAGCGCAAAGCGGTATTGCGAGGAACCGAGGAGCCCGCCAAGCGAGAAGACGATCACCGGCATCGCCACCAGGAGAAGCGCCCGGGCGATGGTCAAGCGGAGATCGAAGAGAAAAAAGCCGAATGCCTCCGGGACAAAGATGCTGACGACGATCAGCGCCGGCAGCAGCTGCGCACGGTCGGCCGCCGCGGGGCGGAGCATCGGCCTTGCCGTTGGTGCTTCGCCCGGGCTGGATTGGCGCCAGCGGTCCCAGCCTTGCGCGGAAGACGGAACGAAGGATGGGCGGCCGAAGCGCCGCTCGCCCTCGCCGGTTGTGGAAGTCACGGCGCGCCCCGCCCGCCGCTGTCCCGGACGGCGCCGCTGCGCGACGGCGGCCGGCGCCCGGGCAAAAGCATCGGCGCCGCCTGACTCGCGGGCGACCGTTCCGGCCGCCGTCTCATCTCTCCCTCAAGCTTTCTTCCCGGTACCGGAGCAGCGGCGAGAGCAGATACTCGATCACTCGCCGCGTGCCGGTCTTGATCTCGACCGTGACCGCCATGCCGGGCTCGAGATTGACGAGCTTGCCGTCGACATCCATCTTCGTGCGATCCAGCGACACGCGCGCGGCATAGGTCAGCTCCTGCCCTTGAGGCTCGCTGCTGTGCTCGGCGGCGTCGCCGGGCTTCGTCGATTCGTCCTGCTCGACCGGCTTGTCGTGCAGAATGGCGTCCCGGGATATGCTCACGACGTCGCCATGCAGAAGGCCGTATTTCGTGAAATTAAAGGTGTCGACCTTGATCTCCGCGGGCTCGCCGGCATTGACGAAGCCGATGTCGCGATTCGACACCATGGCCTCGACCTCGAGCCGGGCTTCCGCCGGAACCACGACGAGGAGCTGCTGCGCCGGCGTCACCACGCCGCCGACGGTATGCACCGCGAGCTGCTGCACCGTGCCGTCGACGGGAGCACGCAGCACCTGCTCCTCCGCCTTCTGCTCGGTGGTGACGGCATCGGCGGTGTCTTCGGCCACCGACTGCTCGGCGTCGGCGAGATCGCTCAAAATCCCGTGGGCGTATTCGGCCTTGGTCTGCTCCAGTTGCCGTTCGAGGGCCTGGCGGGCGGCAGCCACCTCGTCGGCGCGCTGGCTCTGCACGAGCAGCTCATGCTGTTGCTCGACCAGCTTCTGCTCGATTTCGAGGTAGGCAATCCGATTGCCGAACTCGTTCGATGCCGCCTTCTTGCGCACATCGGCTTCCTGCTCGACCCAAGGCAGCGACGCCTGCAGCTTGGCGACGGTCGCGGCCACTTCCTCCGCCTCCGCCTTCTTCTGCGCGATCTGCTGCTCGAGCGAGGCGAGCTTCGCCGCCTGCTCGGCGACTTGCGCCTGCATGGCCGAGCGCGCCTGCTCGACAAGATACTGCGGCGCTCCCGGCGGCGGCGTGAAGCCGACGGCGCCGACGGCGCCGTCGAGGCCGGCGCGCAGCGCCGAGAGCCGCGCCACGTCGAGGCGCGCCTGCATCAGATCGGCCTGGGCGCGCTCCCGGTCGGCCATGCTGATGGTGCGGTCGAGCTCGATGAGCACCTGACCGGCCTTGACCTGATCGCCGTCCTTCACCTGGATGGCTGAGACAATGCCGGTCTCCAGCGGCTGCACCACTTTGACCCGCCCCGACGGCACGATCCGCCCCTTGGCCGTGGCGAGGATGTCGACGCGACCGAAGCAGGCCCAGACCAGCGCCGCGCAGAAGAAGGCGATGATCGTGGCGGCGATGGTCCGGCCGCCGGGCGAAGCCGGCGTCTCGACGATCTCCAGCGCCGCCGGCAGAAATTCGCGCTCGTGGTTCCGGCCCGCGGGCAAAATCCGGGGCAGCGGAAGTCGCGCGATGGCGCCAGGAAGTCGCGCGATGGCGTCAGCCGACTTCATGGAGACCCGCCTGGAGGCGGTGGAGGTTCGCGTAGCGGCCGCCGACGCGGATCAGCTCGTCATGGTTGCCGTCCTCGATGAGGCGGCCGCGCTCGAGCGTGATGATGCGGTCCGCCCGCCGCACCGCGGACAGGCGGTGGGCGATGATGAACACGGTGCGGCCCTGGCACATCCGGTTCATATTCTCCTGGATCACCCGCTCGCTTTCGTAATCGAGGGCGCTGGTCGCCTCATCGAAGATCAGGATGCGCGGATTGCCGATCAGCGCTCGCGCGATGGCGATGCGCTGACGCTGCCCGCCCGAGAGGCTGGCGCCGCGCTCGCCCACGACGGTGTCGTAGCCCTGCGGCAATTCGAGGATGAACTCATGCGCTCCGGCAAGCTGCGCCGCGGCGACGACCCGCTCCATAGGAAGGCCGGGATCGGCGAGCGCGATATTGTCGCGGACGGAGCGGTTGAACAGCACGTTTTCCTGCAGCACCACGCCGACCTGCCGCCGCAGCCAGGCGACGTCGACCACGGCGAGATCGGCGCCGTCGATCAGCACGCGCCCGCTTTCCGGGACATAGAAGCGCTGCACCAGCTTGGTGAGGGTGGACTTGCCCGAGCCCGAGGGACCGACGATGCCGACCACCTGTCCGGCCGGCACGCGGAAGTTCACGTCGCGCAGCACCTCCGCCCCGTCGATGCGATAGCGGAAGGTCACACGCTCGAAAGCGACCTCGCCGCGAATCGCCGGCAGCGCAGCGCGCGCGGGATTGTAGGCCGGCTCGGGCACCGCGTTGAGAATGTCGCCGAGCCGCGCGATGGACAGGCGCGCCTGGTGAAAATCCTGCCACAGCTGCGCCAAGCGCAGGACCGGCTGCGCGACGCGTCCGGCCAGCATGTTGAAGGCGACGAGCTCGCCCACGGTGAGCTTGTTGTCGATGACGAGATAGGCGCCGAAATAGAGGGTCAGCGCGGTGACGATCTTGTTGACCAGCTGCACCGACTGGCTTGCCCAATTGCCGAGCGACAGCACGCGGAAGCTGGCGGAGACATAGCCCGCGAGCTGATCCTCCCAGCGACGCTGCATCTGCGGCTCGACGGCCATGGCCTTCAGCGTCTCGACGCCGGTAATGGCCTCGACGAGGAATGCCTGGTTCTCGGCACCGCGGTTGAATTTCTCGTCGAGGCGACGCCGGAAGACCGGCGTCACGCCGGCGGAGAGCGCGATGTAGAAGGGAAACGACCCCACGACGATCCAGCTGAGGACGGCGGAGTAGTAGAACATCACCGCCAGAAAGACGACGGTGAAGACGAGGTCGATTACCAGCGTCAGCGCGGAGCCGGTGAGAAAATTGCGAATATTCTCCAGCTCGCGTACGCGCGCGACCGAATCGCCGGCGCGGCGCGCCTGGAAATATGCAATCGGCAGCGCCACGAGATGGCGGAAGAGGCGCGCGCCGAGCTCGACGTCGATGCGGTTCGTGGTGTGCGCGAAGACATAGGTGCGCAGCGTCGCCAGCACAGTCTCGAAGATCGAAACGGCGATAAGGCCGACCACGAGAACGTCGAGCGTGGTGAAGCCGCGGTGGACAAGCACCTTGTCGACGACCACCTGAAAGAACAGCGGCGTGACCAGAGCGAAGATCTGGAGGAACAGCGAGGCGACGAGTACTTCGCCGAGAATCCGCCGATACTTGTGAATCGCCTGCAGGAACCAGGTAATGTCGAAACGTCGGGTCAGCTCGGCGAGGTTGGCGCGGCGCGTGATCAGCAGCAGCCGGCCATTCCAGGCCGCCTCGAATTCCGCGCGGCTCAGCACCTGCGGCCGGCCAAAGAGCGGGTCGTGGATGAGGACCTTGTCCTCCGCGATCTTGCCGAGCAGGAAGAAGCTGCCATCGCGCCGCTGCGCCAGAGCCGGGAGCGCCGTCTTGGCAAGGCGCGGCCAAGTGCTGGTGATGGACCGCGCCTTAAGGCCAAATTCCTTGGCACAGCGCAACATTTCGTCGATGCCGAAGCGCACGCCGCCAAAGCGGTGGGAAATCTGCTCGCGGTCGGCGGCGATTTCGTGAATTCCGATGAGCAACACCAAGCTATCGAGGCCAGTGTCCCGGTCTCTCGCGGCCGTCCCGGTGCTGTCCGGCATTTTGTCCTCGACGCTCAAGGCGCGTAAGAAGCGTACCTGGGAAAAAATCTCGCGGCGATGTTATGCACCAACCAAGTCAGTCATATTACATGTGGGAAATCGCGGGGTGTCAAATGAAAGGCCGGGCGGCGGCCGCGGCGAAAATTGACCGCGATCGTCGCAGCCTGGCCTCCCCGCGCGGCTGGCGCGCTCGCTTTCCTCACGGAGGATTTCTACTAATCATGACCGCACCACCCCCCGGATGGACCCGCCGCGGGCTGTTGCGCGATCAGTTCGGGGAAACCGGATTCCCGCTATGACAAGGCTTGATCCTGCCGCCGCGAAGAGAGAAAGAGCGGCCGCCCTGGAGGCGGCGCTGTTCGTCCTTTGGCTTTGCGGCATGTTGCTATCGCCGGTCTGGTTCGGCTCCAACATGCCGCTTGCCTGGGGAGCGAACGCGCTGCTTTTCGGCTCTCTCCTCGCCGGCTACGGCGCCTTGTGTCTCATCGGGTCGGCGACGACGCCGATTTCTTTCGGCCGCCTCGCCTTGCCGCTCGCGGCGCTCGGGCTTGCGTTGTTCTGGGCGGAGATCCAGACGCTGACCTCGGTGGCGCCCGCCTGGCAGGATCCGGTCTGGCACATGGCGTCGGCCACCCTCGAGGAGCCCGTCGCGGGGTCGATCAGCGTTTATCCCCCGGCCGGGCATCGGGCGATCCTGTGGACCCTGAGCGTCGCGGCCTGCTTCATTCTCGCCGTCCAATTCGGCCGCGACCCGCGCCGCGCGCGGCTGACGATCGGGGCCGCTGCGCTGATGGGAGGCGCGATCGCCGCCTATGGGATTGCGATCTACGCGACCGGCAACCACTGGGTTCTGTGGCAGCCGAAGCATGCCTATCTCTATGCGCTCACCGCGACCTTCATCAACCGCAACACTTGCGCCGCCTATGCCGGCGTATCGCTGATTTGCGCGCTGGGGCTGACGCTGGCGCCGTGGCCTCGCCCACGCCTCGTCCCGCTGGCGCCGCTGCTGGCTGCGGCGG
>DASQSR010000266.1:0-2959 GCA_035642295.1 Allostellaceae bacterium
GCCCGCACCCCGCAAGCCTGATCTCGTTGCGTTGCGCTATTCCCAGCGGAAGCGGGGTAGGGCGGCGATCGCGGCCGGGCCGAGATAGAGGTGATCGTTCTGGAGGCTCACCGGCAGGGTGAGCTGCTTCCTTCCGTCGGCGCCGGGCTTGGCCATCAGCCCGAGCACGATCTTGAGCAGCCCGGCGTCGCGCGCGCGCAGATTGCCGCTCGCCACCGCCGCGTCGACGATGGCGTCGTGATTCTCGAGCGTCGCGGTCAGCGCGCCGATCGGCTGCAACTTGTCGTCGAGCGCGAGCGTGCCGCTGGCGTTCGCCACCAGCGCGCCCCAGCGCAGCGAGCCATCGGTAAGCTCGATCGTGCCGCCATCCTGGCGCCAGGCCTCGAGCGCGTCGTGCAGCTTCCCCGGCGGCAGCGCGCCCTTCAGCGTCGCCGCAAGGTTCAGCTCCTCGATGTCCTTGCCGAAGGGCTGGACCGGCGCCGGCAGCGCGAGATCGGTGAGCCGGATCGACGCCGTGACTCCGGGCTCGGTATGGCTCGCCGGCCCTCGGCCGGGGAGGTCGATCTGCGCCTCGGCGCCGGCGATCTGCACCCCTTCCGCAAGTCCGCGGCCGGCAATTCCGTTGGCGGAAACCGCGATGCTGGTGCCTTGCGCCGGATCGAGGCTGGCGCTGCCGGAGGCGTCGGCGCCGGCGAAGCCGAGGAGCGCGTCGGGCAGCGACAGGTTGGCGCCTTGAGGTGCGGTGAGCCGCCAATGGTGAAGATCCCACGCCCGCGCCTCGGCCAGCAGCACCGGCGCCGTCGCGGTGTAGCGGAGCGACTTGGCGCCGTCGGCGCTCGCCGCGGTGAAGCGCAGGCGGAAGGCGGCAGGAAAGCCCTCCATGGCGACGCTCTGCCAGGCGAGCGTCGTGCCTTGCGCCCGCTGGGCGTCGGCCCAGGGGCCGAGCCCGGCTTCGATGCGGTGCGCGAGGACGAACCAATAGGCGGTATAGCCGCCGCCGGCGAGCGCCAGCAGCAGGAACAGCGAGAGAACGAAACGGCGCATGGCCAGTTATAGGCCGGGGGGCCGCTTGTCGTCGATGCTTAAGCGCAAAGCGGCAATGCGCGCGCGGCGCTTGCCAGCGGGCCGCCCCATCCCAGATACTCCGCGGCTTGCCCCGACCCCTTTTCCGGCGATGAGTTCCGCAGCTTTCGGCCGACCCGCGCCTCACCCGCAATCACCCCTGGCATCGGACCTTGCCGCGCCCCCCGCGCCGGAGATTGCCCATTGCCTGGCGCGCGCCGCAGACGTCTGGATCTTCGGCTACGGCTCGCTGATGTGGGACCCGGGCTTCGCCTATGCCGAGGTGCGCTCCGGGCTGCTGCGCGGCTATCACCGGCGCTTCTGCGTCTACTCCACCGGCTATCGCGGCACGCCCGAGCGGCCGGGTCTCGTTCTCGGCCTCGACCGTGGCGGCGCCTGCAGGGGCATTGCCTATCGCGTGCCGCGCGCCGATGTTGGCCCGGCGCTGCATTACCTCTGGGACCGCGAGATGCAGAACCGCACCTATCACCTGCGCGAGCTGGCGGTGCTGACGCCGGACGGCCAGGTCAGGGGGCATGCCTTTGTCGTCGACCGCGCGCATAAAAGCTATGCCGGTCGCCTCACGCTCGAGGAGACGGCGCGGCTCATCCTGCAAGGCATCGGCGCGCGCGGCCCGTGCCGGCAATATCTCGAGAACACCGTCGCCGAGCTGAAGAAGCTCGGCCTCGTCGACGGGCCGCTGCACCGGCTCGAGGAGAAGGTGCGAGAGCTCGCCGCGACGGCGCTGCCCTGCGCCGGCTGAGCCGCGGCGCGCCGGATGGGTATTGCCGGCGCCTAATCCCGGTTAGAATGGGGCATGAGACGCACGATTATCGGCGCGGCGCTTCTCGCCATTCTCGTGGTGGCGGTCATCGCCGGTGTCTGGATCGCGCACGTCGCGGCGGTGGCGCCGGTAACGCCGGTGCACGACATCGTCGTGCCGCCGCCGCCGCGGCCGGAGAACCTCGATTCCGGCAACCCCGCCAATGACCGGCTCGCCAACTTGACCTCGACCGAGCAGGCGACGGTGCTCGGCAAGAAGATCGGCCATGGCTGCACTGGCATCGCCGCGTTTCCGATGGGGATCGGCCGGCACGACGCCGATCGCGGCGATGCCTATTGGAGCGTGCGCTGCGCCGATGGCGAGAGCTATGCCGTGGCGCTCCATCCCGACAAGGCCGGCAGCGTCAGCGTGCTCGGCTGCGATGCCATGCATTCGGCCGGCATGGACTGCTTCAAGCGCCTGCCGCGCGGCTAGCGGCGAAGCCGCCGCTGCCCCTGCGTCTGCAACGGCATCGGCGGCGGTTCCGGCCGCGGTGGCATGATCGGCGCGGGCGGCTCTTCGCGCCGCCGCGGCCGGTCGGCATCGGGCTCCTCCGGCGGCGGATTGCCGGGCGGCTTCGGCTTTCCCGGCTGCTGTGCCTCGATCTCGGCGGCGATCGCTTCGCAATCCTCGGCAAGCAGCAGCAGCGTCTGCCGCGCCACGCCATCCTGCTCGCGCTTCGCTGCGGCGCGAAGCGCCGTCGCCTTCTGGGTCCAGAACGCCGTCCTCGGCGCGCTTTCCTGTGCGCGTACCATGCCCGGCTAACGCCGGCTTCATCGGCGCGATTCGGCTTTTAGCCCGCCATTGAATTGGCGCCCCAGACGCAACCTCGCCGCGAGCCGCGCGCGGCGGAGTTGCCCCTCACCCGCATTTCGAATAATCGCAGCTCGTGCACTGGTCGCAGCCCTCGACGCGGATCAGCGCCGCTTCGCCGCATTTCGGGCACTGCGCGAGGCGCGGCCGCTGCCCGCCTTCGGCCGGCGGTAGGTTCACCACCTTGCGCTCGGTCAGCTCGGGCGTGGCGCTGCGCTTGGCCGGCATGAAGCCGATGTCGATCATGTGGCGCTCGATCAC
>DASQSR010000267.1:0-4259 GCA_035642295.1 Allostellaceae bacterium
GATCGGCATCGATGGCCATCTGCTTGCCCGGCATGCTGTCGAGGCTGAAGCGCGCGGCCACCTCGGCGATGCGTCCCGAACCCTTGGTGATGACGACGAAGTTCACCACCACCAGGATGATGAAGACGATGACGCCGATGACGAAATTGCCGCCCATCACGAAGGTGCCGAAGGCCTGGATGACATGGCCGGCGGCGGCCGTGCCTTCGTGTCCGTGGCTCAGGATGAGCCGGGTCGACGCGAGATTGAGCGAGAGTCGCAGCATCGTCGCGATGAGCAGAACGGTCGGAAAGGACGAGAACTCGAGCGGCCGCTCGATGAACAGCGCCACCATCAGGATCACGACCGACAAGGTGATCGACAGCGCCAGAGAGATGTCGAGCATCCAGCTCGGCATCGGCAGGATGAGCACGACGAGGATGGCGACGACGCCGAGCGCCAGCGCGATCTCGCCGCGCCGCAGCAGGGCGCTGAGCTTGCCGAAGAGGGCCGCCGGGCTCGGCGCCCGCGCCGCCGCGGCGGCGATGGTGGAGGCGTCAGCCATCGGCCCTTCGCCTCAACGGAGGGGCGGACGCACGGCGACGCCGCCGGCGCAGAGAGGAGGGAGGGACGGGGCGAAAGCGCGGTGCATCGGCGGCTAGGCGGTCGCCCGCTCCGGTTCGCCCGAGGGCGGCACGCTCATCCCCTCCTGGCGATATTGCTGAAGCTTGTTGCGCAGCGTGCGGATCGAGATGCCGAGGATGTTGGCGGCGTGAGTCCGATTGCCGAGGCAGTGCTGCAGCGTCTCGAGAATGAGATCGCGCTCGACATCGGCGACGGTGCGGCCGACGAGCCCGACCTTGCCGCCGATGCTCGCCGCCGCCGGGGTTGGGGCCTCCGCTGCCGCGCCCGGCTTGGGCGCGCTGAGCAGGATCGACTCGGGGCCGAGTTCGCTGCCGCGCGCCAGCAGCACGGCGCGATGAATGGTGTTCTCGAGCTCGCGCACATTGCCGCGCCAGGTGTGGCGCTGCAGCATCTCGCGCGCAACGGCGGCGAGCGGCCGCGTCGCCACGGCATTGGTCTCGGCGTATTTCTTGGCGAAGTGGTCGGCGAGCAGCGCGATATCCTGCGGCCGCTCGCGCAGCGCGGGAATGCGCAGGTTGACCACGTTGAGGCGGAAGAACAGGTCTTCGCGGAAGGCGCCCGTGCGCACCTCGTCCTCGAGATCGCGGTTCGAGGTGGCGATCAGGCGGATGTCGACCTTGATCGGCTGGTGCCCGCCGACGCGGTCGATCTCGCGCTCCTGGATGGCGCGCAGCAGCTTTGCCTGGAGGCGCGGATGCATCTCGCTGATCTCGTCGAGCAGCAGGGTCCCGCCGTTCGCCTCTTCGAACTTGCCGATGCGGCGTGCCACGGCGCCGGTGAAGGCGCCCTTCTCGTGGCCGAAGAGCTCGGATTCGAGCAGGTTATCAGGAATGGCGGCGCAGTTGACCGAGATGAAATTGTGCTTGGCACGGCGGCTGCGGCGATGGAGGTAGCGCGCCATCACTTCCTTGCCGGTGCCGCTCTCGCCGGTGATGAGCACGCTCGCTTCCGACGGCGCCACCTGGTCGGCGAGTCGCACCATCTCGGCCATGATCGGGTCGCGGAACAGGAAGGCGTGGCTCTCCTGCGCCACCGCTTCCAGCACCGCGGCGATGAGCTCGGCGTCGGGCGGCAGCGGAATGTACTCCTTCGCCCCGGCGCGGATGGCGCGCACTGCGGCGTCGGCGTCGGCGCCGATGCCGCAGGCGACCACGGGAACGTTGATGCGCTCCTGCTTCAGGCTCTCGATCATGCGGGCGATGTCGAGCTTGACGTCCATCATCAGGAGGTCGGCGCCCTGGCCCGAGCGCAGCGCGGCGAGGCCGCGCTCGATGTCGTCGGCATGCGCGACCGTGGCGCCGCGCGCGATGGCGATCTTGCCGGCGGCGCTGATATAGCCCTCGAGCGGGCCGAGAATGAGGAGACGCATCGTTATCGACCTTTCCCTAGGCGCGGTCGGCCTTGACGATTTCGGTCATGGTGACGCCGAGCCGCTCGTCGACGACGACGACCTCGCCGCGCGCCACCAGGCGGTTGTTGACGTAGATATCGATGGCCTCGCCGACCTTGCGATCGAGCTCGACCACCGCGCCGCGGCCGAGCTTCAGCAGCTGGCTCACCTGCATGGTGGCGCGGCCGAGAACGGCCGAGATCTGCACCGGAATGTCATAGACCGCTTCGAGGTCCTTGGCGTTCTGCGGCCGGGCCTCGCCATTGCCCATCTGCTCGCTGTCCAGCTCGTCGAGCTGAAGGTTCTGTGGATCACTCATGACCGTTCTCCTCATTGGGGCTCGCGCCCGGAACAGAAATGGATTGGACGGCGCGGGCCAGCGCCGCGTCGATGTCGCCCATCAGCCGGCGCTGGTCGCGCTCGGCACCGCCCTCGGCCCATTCGACGCGGGCATCGCCGGGGCCGAGCGTCTCGTCCGCGAGGAGCACGACCTTGCCGGCATAGCCGGCGGCGGCGGTGAGGGCGGCGAGGCGCTGCTGCACGGATTCGAACGCCCCGTCGGCGACGCGGAGCACGACGCGCGGCTCGTCGAAGGCCTCGCGCAGGCAGTCGGCGAGCAGCGCCTCGATCTCGACCAGCGGCGCCTTGCGGCTCAAGGCCGGCACCGCCTTGCGCAAAGCGATGCCGAGCGTCGTACAGGCCTGGCGCTGCGCCGCGTCGGCGTAGCCCTGCCGGGCAGCGAGCAGCTCTTCAATGCCCGATGCCAGCTTCGCTGCGGCCTCGGCGGTGCGCGTCTCGGCGGCCGCGGCCGCTTCGGCAAGCGCCGTCGCGCGGCCTTCGTCGAGGCCGGCCTGCCGCGCCGCCTCGAGCTCCGCCTGGGAGAAGGTCGGTTCGGGCGGTGGCGGTGGCGGCCGGCGCGGCGCGCTGCGCGCCGGCGCGTCCTGCTGATCGAAGGACTGGTCGAAGAGGAATTTGTGCGGCGCGCTCATGCGATGCCTCAATAGACCAGCTCGTCTTCGCCGCCCTCGGCGATGACGATCTCGCCGCGCGCGGCGAGATCCTTGGCGAGAGCGACGAGATAGGCCTGCGCCTCCTCGACGTCCTTGAGGCGGACGGGGCCCATGCTGGCGATTTCCTCGCGCAGCAGCTTGCCGGCGCGCTCGGACATGTTGGCGAAGAAGAGATCGCGCAAGGCTTCCGAGGCGCCTTTGAGGGCCAGCGGGATCTTGGTCTTGTCGGTATTGCGCAGGATGCCCTGGATCGCCATGGAGTCGAGCTTGGCAAGGTCCTCGAAGGTGAACATGAGGGCCTTGATGCGCTCGGCGCTGTCGCGGTTGCGCTCCTCGAGGGCGGTAAGGAAGCGCGTCTCTGTGCTGCGATCGAGGCTGTTGAAGATCTCGGCGATGAGCTCGTGCGAATCGCGCCGGTTGGTGCGCGCGAGGCTCGAGAAGAACTCGTTGCGCAGCGTGCGCTCGACGTCGTCGAGCACCTCCTTCTGCACCGCCTCCATGCGCAGCATGCGCATGATCACTTCCATCGCGAAGCTTTCCGGCAGCTGCGTCAGCACGCGTCCGGCATGCTCCGCCTTGATCTTCGACAGCACGACGGCGACGGTCTGCGGATACTCGTTCTTGAGGTAGTTGGCGAGCACCGTCTCGTTGACGTTGCCGAGCTTGTCCCACATGGTGCGGCCGGCGGGGCCGCGGATCTCCTCCATGATCAAGTTGACGCGATCCTGGCCCAGCACCTTGGCGAGGAGTCGCTCGGTGCTCTCATAGGTGCCGACCAGCGAGCCGGTAGCGGAGATCTGCTCGGCGAACTCGACGAAGAGCCGCTCGACGATGTTGGAGCTGACCGTGCCGAGATTGGCCATGGTCTGGGAGATCTCCTTGATCTCCTCGTCGTCCATCAGCGAGAACAGCCGCGCCGTGTGGTCCTCGCCGAGCGCGAGCATCAGGATGGCGGCCTTTTCCGGTCCGGTCAGCGTGCGGAAATCCTCGCGCACGCGCATGTTGACGGTCGGCATTGTCGATCAGGCTCCCTGGTACATCCACGCGCGCACGATGGAGACCGCTTCTTCCGGATGCTTCTCGACGATTTCGCCGATCTTGCGGATACTCGAGGCAGCGACGCGGCCTTCGACCTGGCCGATGTCGATCATCTTGTCCGGCACGCCGTCGCCGCCCTCGCCGGCCGGCACCATTGCCCCGCCGGCGGCGGCTAGCGCCGGGGCGAGGCCGGCAGG
>DASQSR010000268.1:0-8798 GCA_035642295.1 Allostellaceae bacterium
CCGACATCGCCTTCTCCTCCGATTTCATCGTCGGCTTCCCCGGCGAGAGCGACAAGGATTTCGCGCTGACGCTCAGGCTCATCCGCGAGATCGGCTTCGCCCAGGCCTTCTCCTTCAACTACAGCCCGCGGCCGGGGACCCCCGCCGCGGCGCTGCCGAACCAGGTGCCGGAGCGGGTGAAGGCCGAGCGGCTCGCGGCGCTTCAGGCGCTGCTTGCCGCGCAGCAGCGCGCCTTCAATGCCGCGGCGCTCGGCCGCACCCTGCCGGTGCTGTTCGAGAAGCGCGGGCGGCACGAGGGCCAGCTCGCCGGCCGCAGCCCCTATCTGCAAGCGGTGCACGCCACGGCGCCAGAAGCGCTGATTGGCGCGATCGTGCCCCTGCGCATTACCGCGGTTCTGCCCAACAGCCTCGGCGGCGAACTCGCGACGTCCGGCGCGGAGGCCAGGCCATGAGCGCCGACGGCGCCGAAGGCCGGGTGCAGATGCAGTTCGACGACAACTCGCTGCTGGCACAGCTGTTCGGCGAGCGCGACGAGAATCTTGACCGCATCGAGCGCAAGCTCGGCGTCTCCGTGGTGTCGCGCGGCAACCGCCTCGCCATCTCCGGACCTTCGGCGCGCACCGATGTGGCGCGCGCGGCGCTCGCCGCGCTCTATGAGCGCCTTCAGCGCGGGCTCGAGGTCGACGGCGCCGCCGTCGACGCGGCGCTGCGGCTGGCGCAGAGCCGCCCCGGCACGCGCGAGCTGTGGAACGAAGGCGAGGAGATCCGGACGAGGAAGCGCCACATCTCGGCGCGCAGCCCCAACCAGGCGAGCTATATCCGCGCGCTGCGCGAGCACGAGCTGGTCTTCGGCCTTGGCCCCGCCGGCACCGGCAAGACCTATCTTGCCGTCGCCACCGCGGTCGACCTGATGATGTCGGGCGCAATCGAGCGCATTGTGCTGTCGCGCCCGGCGGTCGAGGCGGGCGAGCGGCTGGGCTTCCTTCCCGGCGATCTGCGCGAGAAGGTCGACCCCTATCTCCGCCCGCTCTATGATGCGCTTTACGACATGCTTCCCGGCGAGCAGGTGATGAAGCGGCTGGCCAATGGCGAGATCGAGATCGCGCCGCTCGCCTTCATGCGCGGACGCACGCTCGCCAACGCCTTCGTCATTCTCGACGAAGCGCAGAACACGACGCCGGTGCAGATGAAAATGTTCCTGACGCGGCTTGGCGAGAATGCGCGCATGGCGGTGACCGGCGATTTGTCGCAGATCGACCTGCCGCCCGGGGCAAAATGCGGGCTGCGCGACGCGCTCGAGACGCTGCAGGGGGTCGAAGGGGTCAGCGTGATCGAGTTCACCGAGGCCGATGTCGTGCGCCACGCGCTGGTCTCGCGCATCGTGCGCGCCTATGACCAGCGCGAGCGCCGGCGCGAGGCGGCACGAGCGAAGAGGAGCGATGAGCGGCGATCCTGACCAAGGCGATGACATCGCGATCGAGCTCGCCGAGGCGTCGCCACGGTGGCGCGAGGCGCTGCCGCAGGCCGGGGCGCAGGCGCTCGCCGCGGCGCGCGCGGCGCTGGCGGGCGGCGGACGCGCCTTCGACGGGCCGGGCGAGCTCAGCCTCGTGCTCGGCGACGATGCGCTGGTCCACGGGCTGAACCGGGCCTGGCGCGGGAAGGACGCGCCGACCAACGTGCTTTCCTTCGGCGCCGGCGAGGGGCCGCTGCCGCCGGGCGCGCCGCGGCTGCTCGGCGACGTCGAGCTCGCCTTCGAGACGGTGGCGGCCGAAGCGGCGGCGCAGGGCAAGCCGCTGTCCTGCCATCTGGCGCACCTGGTGGTGCATGGGGTGCTCCACCTCCTCGGCTTCGACCACGAGAGCGCGGCAGAGGCGGAGCGGATGGAAGCGCTCGAGACCCGCATCCTCGCCGGGCTCGGCGTCCCCGACCCGTATCGCCTCGACGAGGCGTGCCATGGCTGAGGCCGCGCCCCCCACCGAAGGCCCGCTGCACGGCCTGCGCAACTGGCTGAAGCAGCTCATGGGCCCGCGCAACGGCGAGACCAGCCTGCGCGAGGAGCTCGAGGAGCTGATCGAGGAGCACAAGGAGGAAGAGCCGATCGACCCGCATGCGCGGACGCTGCTCGGCAACATCCTCAAGCTCCACGAGCTGAGCGCCGCCGACATCATGGTGCCGCGCGTCGATATCGTCGCGATCGAGATCGACACGCCCTTCGCCGAAGCGGTGAAGCAGCTGGTGGAGCACGGCCACACGCGGCTGCCGCTCTATCGCGAGACGCTCGACGATGTGGTCGGCATCGTGCACATCAAGGATCTCTTGCCCTATGCCGCCGACGGCCTGGCGGTGCCGCTGGGCAAGATCGCGCGCAAGGTGCTGTTCGTCGCGCCGACCATGCCGGTGCTCGATCTCTTGCTGCAGATGCGGCTGTCGCGCGTGCATATGGCGCTGGTCGTCGACGAGTTCGGCGGCATCGACGGGCTCGTCACCATCGAGGACGTGATCGAGGAAATCGTCGGCGAGATCGAGGACGAGCATGACGACGCCGACCAGCCCAAGCTGATCGAGCGTCCCGACGGCACGCTGATCGCCGACGCGCGCATCAAGCTCGCGACCTTGCAGGAGCGGGTGCCGACGGCGCTGCTGCCGCCGGAAGAAGGCGAAACGATCGAGAGCCTGGGCGGTCTGGTCACCGCGCTCGCCGGGCGGGTGCCGAGCCGCGGCGAGGTGGTGCGGCATCCGTCAGGCATCGAGTTCGAAGTGCTCGACGCCGATCCGCGCCGCGTCAAGCGGCTACGGCTGCGCGGCCTGCCGCAAGCGACGCCTTCCGATGCCTGACGCGCGCGCCGCCCTGCTGTTCCGCGCTGCCGGGCCGCTGGTGCCGCTGCAGCGCGGCGCCCTGTGGTGCGCCGGGCTTTCCGGCTGGCGGCGGCATCTCTTCGCCTTCGTTCTCGGCGCCGTCGCCGCGGCGGCGCTGTCGCCGGTCGATCTGACGCCGGTGCTGATCGTGTCGATGAGCGGGCTCGTCTGGCTCTCGGACGGCGGCGCGACGCGGCGCGGCGCGCTCATGCTCGGCTGGAGCTTCGGCTTCGGCTTCTTCATCGCCGGACTCTACTGGATCGCCGCCGCGCTCTTCGTCGACATCGCGCGGTTCTGGTGGCTGCTGCCGTTTGCGGTCATCGCGCTGCCGGCGGGGCTGGCGCTGTTCCCGGCGCTGGCGCTCCTCGCCTATCACGAGGTGCGCGAGCGCTGTCATCTCTCGGGCTCGCCGCGCATCCTGGTGCTGGCGGCGTTCTGGGCGGCGTCGGAATACGCCCGCGGCCATGTGCTGACCGGTTTTCCCTGGAACCTCCTCGGCTATGCCTGGGCCGGCGCCTTTCCCGGCGCGCTCGCGGTGCTGCAATCGACCGCGGTGTTCGGCATTTACGGGCTCAGCCTTCTGACCGTACTGGCGGCAGCACTGCCGGCGCGGCTGGGCGATCTCGGCCGTGGCCGCCTCTGGGCGCCGGTGGCGGCGCTCCTCATCATTGCCGTCCTGGCGGGAGGTGGCGGCTGGCGCCTGGCGGCGGCTTCGCCGGCAACGGTGCCGGGCGTGATGCTGCGCCTGGTTCAGCCGTCGATTCCCGAGGAGCTGAAGAACGATCCCCGCGCGCTGGCGCAGAATTTCCGCCGGCTCCTCGAACTCAGCGCAGCGTCGGGTGCGGCGCAGATGACCGACATCATCTGGCCGGAGGCGGCGGCGCCGCCGCTGCTCGAGCGCTATCCCGAGCTCCGCCGGCAGATCGCCACGATCATCCCGCCGGGCGGGCTGCTGCTGACCGGCGCGGTGCGGGCCGAGCCGACCACGGGTTGGCCACCGACCCATATCTGGAACGGCCTCGACGTCCTCGACGACAAGGGCGACATCATCGCCACCTATGACAAGGCGCATCTCGTCCCGTTCGGCGAATACGTGCCGCTGCGGAGCGTTCTGCCGATCGACAAGATCGTGCCCAGCATCGGCGATTTCTCGCGCGGGCCCGGCCCGCGCACGCTCGATCTGCCGGGGCTGCCGCCGGTCTCGCCGCTGATCTGCTATGAGGCGATCTTCCCAGGCGCGGCGATCGACCCCGCGCATCGGCCGCAATGGCTGCTCAACGTCACCAACGACGCCTGGTATGGCGTCACCTCCGGGCCTTTCCAGCACCTTGCCATCGCCCGGGTGCGCGCCGTCGAGGAGGGCATGCCGCTGGTGCGTGACGCCAACAGTGGCGTTTCGGCGGTTTTCGACGCCTATGGCCGGCTGCGCGCGCGGCTCGATCTCAACGCCATCGGCGTCGTCGATACGCCCTTGCCGATCGCCTTGCCGCCGACCCCTTATGAGCGGGTGCGCGACGGGGCGTTCTGGGAGATGCTGCTCTCCCTGCTGGTAGTCGCCGGATTTATCTCGCTTTTTGAACGATTTCGGCGGCGCTGACCCGCCTTGCCGACAAATAATCACCGCTCGGGGCATCGCGGCGGTTGACCGCATACGATCGCGTGAACTATCTAGGCCCTGTCCCGGGGGGTCATCGACAGAATGGATCAAAAGCCATCGGCCGGCCGCAGGCGCCGACGCAAATCCGACAAGCCCAATCCTATTGACGTCCATGTCGGCGCACGGGTGCGCTTGCGGCGGACGCTGCTCGGCATGAGCCAGGAGCGGCTGGGCGAGGCGATCGGCCTCACCTTCCAACAGGTGCAGAAATACGAGCGCGGCGCCAACCGCGTCGGTGCCAGCCGCCTTTACGACCTCGCGCGCGTGCTCGACGTGCCGGTGTCGTTCTTCTTCGACGACCTCGACCCTGCCTTGGCGGCTTCGCCGACGGAAGCGTCGGCCGCCGCCGAGACCGAAACGCGCGCCGAGCCCGAGGCGATGATGCGGCGCGAGACACTGGAGCTGGTGCGGGCCTATTACCGCATTCCGGACGCGCAGATTCGCCGCCGGCTGTTCGACCTCACCAAGGCGATCGCCAACGCCTGCGCCCAGGAGCGCTGAGCCGGGCGCGGCGCAACCGCCGACAAAAAACCGGTTGACGGCAAAGGCTCGCCCTTGCCACATGTCGCTGCTCGCCGCTCCGCCCCGCCGGGCAAGGAGCGGTTGTGCCGAAACGGCGTTCACCAACGCCGCCCGCACCTGCCCATCCCGGGGCCGCCCTCAGAGGGAAGGAACTGACTGTGGCCAAGCGCGACTATGTTTTTGCCAGCGAATCCGTTTCCGAAGGTCATCCCGACAAGGTGTGCGACCGCATCTCCGACGCGGTAGTGGACACCTTTCTCGCCGCCGACCCGCATGCCCGCGTCGCATGCGAGACCCTGGCGACGACCAACCGTGTCGTGATCGCCGGCGAGGTGCGCGGGCCCGATTCCATCTCCACTGAGCGGCTCGTCGAAGTGGCCCGGCATGCGATCAAGGATATCGGCTACGAACAGGCGGGCTTCCACTGGAAGCACGCGACGGTCGAATGCCTGCTGCACAAGCAGTCCTCGGACATCGCGCAAGGCGTCGACGCCCTCGGCAACAAGGACGAAGGCGCCGGCGACCAGGGGATCATGTTCGGCTATGCCTGCCGCGAGACGCCGGAGCTGATGCCGGCGCCGATCTACTACGCGCACGCGATCCTCAAATCGCTGTCCGAGGCGCGCCATTCCGGCGCCGCGCCGATGCTCGGCCCCGACGCCAAGAGCCAAGTGAGCCTGCAGTATGTCGCCGGCGCGCCGGTGCGCGCCACCTCGGTCGTGGTCTCGACCCAGCATGATCCGTCGCTCGACCAGGACAGTGTGCGCGAGATCGTGCGGCCGCATGTGCTGAACGTGCTGCCGGAAGGCTGGATGTGCGACGAGGAGCATTTCTACGTCAACCCCACCGGCCGCTTCGTCATCGGCGGCCCGGACGGCGATTGCGGCCTCACCGGACGCAAGATCATCGTCGACACCTATGGCGGCGCGGCGCCGCATGGCGGCGGCGCGTTCTCCGGCAAGGATCCGACCAAGGTCGATCGCTCCGCCGCCTACGCCGCGCGCTATCTCGCCAAGAACGTGGTCGCGGCGGGCCTCGCGGAGCGCTGCACCATCCAGGTCTCCTACGCCATCGGCGTCGCCAAGCCGCTCTCGGTCTATATCGACACCGGCGGCACCGGCCGCGTCGAAGAGGACAAGCTGTCGCGCGTGCTGCAGCAGCTCCTCGATCTGTCGCCGCGCGGCATCCGCATGCATCTCGGCCTCAACAAGCCGATCTACGCGAGGACAGCCGCCTATGGGCATTTCGGCCGCGCGGTCGAGCCCGATGGCGGCTTCTCCTGGGAGCGGCTCGACCTCGTCGACGAGCTGCGCCGCGCCTTCTGAGCGCCGGCGTCCGTCGCCTGCTCCATGGCCGCCGCCGCGGCCGCCGGCTCCGACCCGGCCAGCAGCGCCTGCTGAGCGAACTGCTGCCGCGGCTCGCCTTCGACCTGCCGGCAGCGGGCGAACTTCTCGATCCGCGCGCGCTTTTCGCGGCGCCAGTGAGCGCCGTCTGGCTGGAAGCGGGCTTCGGCGGCGGCGAGCACCTCGCCGCGCAAGCGGTGGCCCATCCCGCGATCGGCATGATCGGCGCCGAGGTGTTTCAGAACGGCATCGTCAAGCTGCTCGGCGAGGTCGAGCGGCGGCAGCTGGCGAATATCCGCGTCTTCACCGACGATGTGCGGCTGCTGCTGGCGGCGCTGCCGGAGGCGGCGCTGGCGCGCGTCTTCATCCTCTTTCCCGATCCCTGGCCGAAGCTCCGCCACCAGAAGCGGCGCCTCGTCTCGACCGAGACGCTCGACCGCCTCGCCTTGGTCATGGCGGACGGCGCCGAGCTTCGCCTCGCCACCGACGATGCCGATTATTTCGCCTGGATGCTGGAGCGCCTTGCGCCGCACCCGGCGTTTGAGGCGCCGGCGCAAGCCGCGGCGGATCGGCGCCAGCGCCCCGCCGACTGGCCGCCGACGCGCTATGAGGAGAAGGCGCTGGCGGCGGGTCGCCAGCCGCAGTTTCTGCGCTTCCGGCGGCGCGTGCGCGGCGGTTCCCCGACCGCGCCGTGACCCCCGCGAGGAGGCTTGCAGGGCACGAAAAATCGACTATATTTCGAAAAACAGTCCCGTAGGTCGGCTCATCCGGCCTTACCAAGGGTGGGCCCCACGGCCCACTTTTTTTGTTTCTGACGGCGGTCAAAGGGAGCGTGGTGGAAACCGGCAAGATCGAAGCGATGATCGCGCCCTCGCTCGAGGCGATGGGCTATCGCGTGGTGCGCGTCACGGTTACCGGCGGCCGGCGCGCCACCTTGCAGGTCATGGCCGAACGCTCCGACGAGCAGCCGATGACGGTGGAGGATTGCGCCGAGATCAGCCGCACCGTGTCGGCGCTGCTCGACGTCGCCGACCCGATCGCCGGCGCCTACACGCTCGAGGTGAGCTCGCCCGGCATCGACCGGCCGCTGGTGCGGCGCGAGGATTTCACGCGCTTTGCCGGCTTCGAAGCCAAGATCGAGCTCACCGAAGCGCATGGCGGCCGCCGCCGCTTCCGCGGCAAGCTGCTCGGCGTCGAGGGGGATGCGGTGCGTCTCCTCGTCGACGATGCGCCGGTCGCCCTGCCGCTCGCCACCGTGGCACGCGCCAAGCTCGTCCTCACCGACGCGCTGCTGGCGGCGAGCCGCGCCGAACCGCGTCACTGACGCCCAGCTTTAAGAGAGAACCGAGAGACGTCCCATGCAAGTCCAAGCAAGCTATCCCCGGCCCGAGCTGCTGCAAGTCGCCGATACCGTCGCCCGCGACAAGGGCATCGATCGCGACGAGGTGCTGCAAGCGATGGAGCAGGCGATCCAGAAGGCCGGCCGCTCCAAATACGGCCAGGAATACGACATCCGCGCCGAGATCGACCGCAAGAACGGCGAGATCCGGCTGATGCGCTTCCGCGAGGTCGCCGACCCCGTCGAGAACGAAGCGACGCAGATCGCCCTCGCCGAGGCCAAGCGCCTCAACCCCGAGGCCGAGACCGGCGATTTCATCACCGACCCGCTGCCGCCCATCGATTTCGGCCGCATCGCCGCGCAGACGGCAAAGCAGGTGATCGTGCAGAAGGTGCGCGATGCCGAGCGCCAGCGCCAGTACAACGAATACAAGGACCGCGTCGGCGAGATCGTCAACGGCCTCGTCAAGCGGGTCGAGTTCGGCAACGTCATCGTCGATCTCGGCCGCGCCGAGGCGATCCTGCGCCGTGATGAGCTGCTGCCGCGCGAGAGCTTCCGCCAGGGCGAGCGCGTCCGCGCCTATATCTACGACGTGCGCCAGGAAGTGCGCGGCCCGCAGATTTTCCTGTCGCGCACGCATCCGCAATTCATGGCCAAGCTCTTCGCCCAGGAAGTGCCGGAGATCTATGACGGCATCATCGAGATCCGCGCCGTGGCGCGGGATCCCGGCTCACGCGCCAAGATCGCCGTCATCTCCAACGACAGCGGCATCGATCCGGTCGGCGCCTGCGTCGGCATGCGCGGCTCGCGCGTCCAGGCGGTCGTGGCGGAGCTGCAGGGCGAGAAGATCGACATCATTCCCTGGTCGCAGGACCCCGCCACCTTCGTCGTCAATGCCCTCGCCCCGGCGGAAGTCGCCAAGGTGGTGATGGATGAGGAGCAGCGGCGCATCGAGGTGGTGGTGCCGGACGATCAGCTCTCGCTCGCCATCGGCCGGCGCGGGCAGAACGTGCGCCTCGCCTCGCAGCTCACCGGCTGGGACATCGACATCCTCACCGAGGCCGAGGAAAGCGAGCGCCGC
>DASQSR010000269.1:0-2468 GCA_035642295.1 Allostellaceae bacterium
CCCCGCGAAGCCGCAACGGAACAAAAGCAAAACCCCGGACGATGTTCTAGTTTGGTTCCGAAGCCCCGTCAAGCGCCGCGTTGCGGCGCAGCGCCGATGGGAAGTCGCCGCGGCCGGTAATTCGGCTGCGTCCCCCCTTAATTTCCTGCGGAACCGTCCCCGCTAGATTAGAGGCGCGCCGCCGGTGAGCGGCACGATTTCGACCATCACGCCGGCGGGCGCGGCGGGGGCGTGCGGCGCCCGCACGACGAGACAGTCGGAGCGCGCCAGCAGCGACATCATCGAGCTGTCCTGCTTCTCGAAGGGCCGCGCCTCGAGCGTGCCATCGGCGGCGCGGGCGAGCGTGGCGCGAAGGTAATCCTGCCGCCGGTCGTTCGCCGGCAGCGCCACGGCGAGGCGCGCGCGGAGCGGCGGCGCCTCGACGCCGTCGAGCCCGGTCAGGCGCTCGATGGCGGGCTTCAGGAAGAGCAAGCCGCAGACCAGGCTCGAGACGGGATTGCCGGGCAGGCCCATCATCGGCGTCTCGCGGTAGCGGCCGACCATCAGCGGCTTGCCCGGCCGCATGGCGATCTTCCAGAAGTCGAGCACCAGCCCGGCGCCGCCGAGCGCGTCGCGCACGAGGTCATGCTCGCCGACCGACGCGCCGCCGGTGGTGACGAGGAAATCGGTGCCGGTCGCCGCCTCGGCAATGCGCTGCAAGGCGTCGGCCTTGTCGGGGGCAATCGGCAGGTGCAGGGGAATGCCGCCGCATTCGGCGACCAGCGCCGCCAGGGCGAGGCCGTTGGAGCTGACGATCTGGTGGGGGCCGACGGGATCGCCCGGCATCACCACCTCGTCGCCGGTCGGCAGGATGGCGATGCGCGGCCGGCGGTAGACCATGAGCCACGGCCGGTTCATCGCCGCGGCAAGGCCGATGTCGCGGGCGGTGAGGCGGCGCCCGGCGGGAAGGCCAAGCTCGCCCTCGCGGAAGTCGAGACCGGCGGGGCGGACGTAATGGCCGGGGGGCGCCGCTTCGCGCACCTCGACGATGTCGCCCTGGCGCTCCGTATCCTCCTGGATGACGATGGCGTCGGCGCCCTCCGGCACCGGCGCGCCGGTGAAGATGCGCACCGCCTCGCCGCGCCCGACGGTGCCGGGATAGGCCTGGCCCGCCGGGACGCTGCCGACGACGGTGAGGCGAGTCGGCACGCGCGCCACATCGGCGGCGCGCACGGCATAGCCGTCCATCGCCGAGACCGGCCAAGGCGGCTGCGTGCGGCGGGCGGCGACGGGCTCGGCGAGAACGCGGCCGGCGGCGTCGGCGAGGCTCACCTGCTCGAGGCCGAGGGGCTTCAGGGGGGCCAGGAGACGGCGCCGCGCCTCTTCCACCGAGATCATGGCGCCGCCTCGTAAACCCCCGACTTGCCGCCGGATTTGTGGAGGAGGCGAATCCCTTCGAGGCGCATGCCGCGATCGACCGCCTTGCACATGTCGTAAACCGTCAAGGCGGCGATGGCGACGGCGGTGAGCGCCTCCATTTCGACCCCGGTGCGGCCGGTGACCTTGGCCGTGGCGGTGATGTCGATGGCGGAGCGCTCGGGAACGCAAGTGAGCTCGACGGTGACCGAGCTCAACGGCACGGGATGGCAGAGCGGGATGAGGTCGGGCGTGCGCTTGGCACCCATGATGCCGGCGAGCTGCGCCACGGAGAGGACGTCGCCCTTCTTGACACCGCCGCCGCGGATGAGGTCGAGCGTCGCCGGCGCCATGACGACGCTGCCCCCGGCGACGGCGACGCGCTCCGTCTCGGGCTTGGCGGAGACATCGACCATCACCGCGTCGCCCTTCTCGTCGAAATGGGTGAGGCGGCTCACGCGCCCGCCTCCACCGGCGCCAGCAGCGCGCGCGTCGCCGCCTCGACATCGGCGCTGCGCATCAGGGATTCGCCGACCAGGAAGCAGCGGGCGCCCCGACGCGCCATGCGCGCCAGGTCGGACGGCGTCTCGAGCCCGCTCTCGCTCACCAGCAAGGCGCCCGGCGGGACGTTCGCGGCAAGCTCCTCCGTCATCGAAAGATCGACCTTCAGGGTCTTGAGATTGCGGTTGTTTACGCCGATGAGAGGCGCCCCCAGCGCGGCCGCTCGCGAAAGCTCCGCCGCGTCATGCACCTCGACCAGGACGTCCATGCCCCAGTCCGCCGCCGCGGCGGCAAGGGCGCGCGCCTCGCCGTCCGTCAGCGCCGCCAGGATGAGGAGAATGCAATCGGCGCCCATCGCCCGCGCTTCCAGCACCTGGTAGGGATCGAGCATGAAATCCTTGCGCAGCACCGGCAGCGCCACGGCGCGGCGCGCCGCGACGAGATGCTCGGCGCATCCCTGGAAATAGGGCGCGTCGGTGAGCACGGAAAGGCAGGTGGCGCCGCCTTTCTGATAGGCGCGGGCGAGGGAAGGCGGGTCGAAATCGGCGCGGATGAGGCCGCGGCTCGGGCTG
>DASQSR010000270.1:0-5410 GCA_035642295.1 Allostellaceae bacterium
GGCGCTGCCCGATGATAACGAAAGCACCTGCAGACCAGGGGGCCGGGATGTGGTGGTGGCTCGAAACTTACAATTTCCGGGACTGGTCCGAGGAGGAGCTCCGGGCCCGAAATGCGCTCCTCTTGCTAACCCTATTCATCACCCTATCTCCCGATCCATTCGCGTCGGCTGCACGGCAAAGCCGGAGGGGCGCGTCTACGGCCTCGCCGCGGCGTGAGGCGGCGAGTGCGCGGCCTGATCTTCGGTCGGAAGAAGCACCACAGAGCGACTGTGTTTGCAGTCAAGGGTTTTGCCATGCGGTTTTGTCCCTGAGCATCGCATTGAGGATGGTGAGGAGCTTGCGCGCTGCGGCAGTGAGGGCGAGTTTGGCCGGCTTACCGGCGGCGCGCAGGCGGAGGTAGAAGGGCCTGATGACGGGGTTGCAGCGGACGGCGGCCAGAGTTGCCATGTAGAGCGCGCATCGTACGGAGGAGCGGCCGCCAGCGATGTGTCGCTTCCCGCGCATGGTTCCGCTGTCGCGGTTCATGGGGGCGTAGCCGGCGAGAGCGGCGATCTTGCGTCGGGTCAGCGTGCCCAGCTCGGGTAGATCGGCGATAAGGGTGCGGGCCGTTTTGTCGGCGACGCCCGGCGTCGAGGTGAGAAGGTCTTCCTTTTCGCGCCACACGGGAGAGCCACGGATCTCGTCATCGATATCCTGCTCGAGCTCCGTCAGCTCCTTCTGCAGCGCCTGGAGATGGCGGTCGATGCCTTTGACCAGGCGCTGCTGGGTCAATTGCCGACGGCGATTGCTTTCGGCGACGATCATCTCGATCAGCTGCCGGCGGCGAGCGACCATTTCGCCCAGAGCCAACGCCTGCGCGCTGGGCAGTGGGCGAGGCTCCGGACGAATCGCCTCGCCAAAGGTAGCGATCACCTCGGCATCGAGCGCATCGGTCTTGGCAAGGCGGCCAAGCGCCTTGGCAAAGGACCGAATCTGCCGCGGGTTAACGACTGCAAGCGGAACGCCGGCGCCGGCAACCGCCGCAGCCACCACGGTCTCGAACCCGCCGGTGGCTTCCAGCACCACCAGTCGCGGGCCAAGCGCCCGAAGCCGCTCCGTCAGCTGCGCCAAGCCTTCGCCGTCGCGCGCGACGGCGAAGGCTTCTCCGCTCGGCCGGACATGAACGTCCAGCCTGTCCTTGGCTACATCAATCCCAACAAAACGTTCTTCCATCTTGACCCGTCCTTGCAAATGCGGGCTCGCCTTGCGGCCCGGGCGACTGTTCGGGTTCGATGGAACAACAGACGGGGCACCGTGCTCTGTGGCGGTCTTCACCGACCGAGGCGTGATCGGGCTCCCGTCTGTTCCCGCAGAGCCCATGCTAGCGTGGGCCTGCGCATTCGACATACAAGGCAATGAGGCGGTGAGAAGATCAAATTGTTAGTGGCCTTCATGAAAGTCGTGATTCGGCCAAGGACTCCGGATTGCGCCAGCGATGGCGGCCGGCGTTTCTGATAGCCTATGGACGCTTGAAGATTGGTCGAGCAAACAAGTCTATGAGTGTCGAGATCGCCACCTACGCAGATCATAACTTTGACGGCGTGAATGCGCTGTGGCTTGAAGCCTTCCCAGACGACCCGCCTTGGAACGCGGCCGCACTCTCGATTCCTGCCAAGCTCATGTGTCAACCGGAGTTATTTCTCGTCGCTCTGGATGCGGGTCGCGTCGTCGGTTCTGTAATGGCCGGTTATACCGGGCATCGAGGCTGGCTGGATCGCGTTGCGGTTCTTCAATCCCACCGGAGACGGCATGTTGGGGCCAAGCTAATCCGGGAGGCGGAAGCGCGCCTTCGTGCCATGGGTTGCGTCAAGATCAATCTTCAGGTTCGCGCCTCAAATGCGGCAACAGCCGAGTTCTATCGGCGAATGGGCTATTCTGTCGAAGAGCGCATAAGCATGAGCAAGCTAATTGCGCTTGCAACAAAATCAAATTAGGACACCACCCGCGAAGCGCGCCCGTCCTTTTCCTCACTGTCTCGCCGCCTCTGTGGTGATCTTTCCTGCCGCGGGCGCCCGCTAAACCCCGAGATGGCGGTGCAGCACCTCGGGACGCTCGCGCGCCGCTGCGGCGCTCATCGCCTCGACCATGTGGCCGTTGTTGAGGATGTAGACGCGGTCGGCGAGCGTCATCGCCGCGGTGACGTTCTGCTCGACGATCACCAGCGTCTGCCCGGCTTTCGCCAGCGCGCGGCAGGTCTCGAGCAGGTCGCGCACGATGATCGGCGCCAGGCCCTCGAACGGCTCGTCGAGCAGGATGATCTTGGGATTGCGCACCAGCGCGCGGGCGATCGCCAGCATCTGCTGCTCGCCGCCGGAAAGGTCGGTGCCGCGGCTGCGCCGGCGCTCGCGTAGCCGCGGAAAGATTTCCCAGATGCGCTCGAGCGGCCAGCGCGACGTGGCCGAGAGCCCGGCGAGCACCAGGTTTTCTTCGACATTGAGGCTGCCGAAGATGCGCCGCTCTTCCGGCACGAGCTGGAGGCCGAGGCGCGCGATGGCATGCGACTTGAGGCCCGCGACCGGCACGCCGTCGAACACGATGCGCCCCGCGCGCGGGCGCACCATGCCGATGAGGCTCTTCAAGGTCGTGCTCTTGCCGGCGCCGTTGCGCCCGAGCAGCGCCACCACCTCGTGCTTCCCGACCTCGAGCGAGACGTCGAACAGGATGTGGCTGTCGCCGTAATAGCTGTTGAGCGCCTCGACCTCGAGCAGCGCGCTCATGCCGCCACGCCGCCGAGATAGGCTTCCTGCACGAGGCTGTTGCGCTGGATCTCCGCCGGCGTCCCCTCGGCCAGCACCGCGCCTTCGTGCAGCACGGTGATGCGCTCGGCGAGCTCGAAGATCGCGTCCATGTCGTGGTCGACGACCACCAGCGTGCGGCCGCGGCGGATGTTCTTGAGGAGGCTCACCGTCTCCGCCCGCTCGCGCGGGCTCATGCCGGCGAGCGGCTCGTCCAGCAGCAGCAGCGAGGGCGACGACGCCAGGGCGAGGCCGATCTCGAGGCGCCGCTTCTCGCCATAGGCAAGCTCCGCCACCGGCACGTCGCGCCGCGCCGTGAGGCCGACCAGCGCCAGCGTGCTCTCGACCTGCGTTGCGAGGCCCGGCACGCGCTCGATCCGGCGCAGCAGGTCGAGCGAGAACGCGCCGCGCCGCTCGGCCAGCGCGGCGATGACGGCGTTCTCGCCCACCGTCAGGCGGTTGAACAGCTGATTGATCTGGTAGCTCTTGGTGAGGCCGAGATGGCAGACCGAGGTCACGTCCATGCCGGTGATGTCGCGGCCGTGGAAGATGATGCGTCCCGCCGTCGGCGGCAGCTCGCAGGTCAGCATCTTGAAGAAGGTGCTCTTGCCGGCGCCGTTCGGCCCGATGACGCCGCGCAGCTCGCCCTGGTTGACGGCGAAATGGATGTCGCGGTTGGCGACGAGGCCGCCGAAGGACTTGGTGACGCCGCGCGCCTCCAGCACCGGCCCGGTGAACGGCGTCTCGTCCGGGCGGCGCGACGGGCCGACCGTCGCCATCGGCATGGCCGGCGCCGGCGCTGTCGCTGTCACCGTTTCCGGGGCTGGCGCGCTCTGCCGCCGCGCGGCCAGCAGTCGGATCGCGTCGCGCACGCCGCCGATGAGGCCGCGCCGCAGGAAGCACACCAGCAGCACGAAGATGAGGCCGAGCGCCAGCTTCCACGCCGCGCCGAGATGGAGCGCCGCCTGCAGGAAGTCGCGCAGCGACAGCCAGACCAGCGCGCCCAGCAGCGGCCCGAACAGCGTGCCGGCGCCGCCGATCACCGTCTGCATGACGAGCTGGCCCGAGGTGTCGAAGGTGAAGGCCTCCGGCGGCATGAACGCCTGCAGCACGCCGAGCAGCCCGCCGGCGAAGCCGGCATAGGCCGCGGCGATGATGAACGCCGTCAGCTTGTAGCCGTGGACATTGTGGCCGACGGCGGCGGCGCGCGCCGGGTTCTCGCGGATGGCGCTGAGGATCGCGCCGACCGGCGAGCGCACGATGCGCAGCGCGATGACGAGGCCGACGAAATAGCAGGTGGCGAGGAAGCCGTACATCGACCAGCCGGTGCCGACGCGGTAATGCAGCCCGAAGAGATCGAAGCTCGGCGCCGGCACGCCGGCGATGCCGTTCTCGCCGCCGGTCCAGGCCGAGAGCGGCGAGTTCTCCAGGAAAAAGAAGGTCTCGGCGATCGCCACGGTGATCATGGCGAAATAGATGCCGGTGCTCCTCAAGGCGACGAGGCCGACGAGATATCCCGCCACCGCCGCCGCGATCGTGCCGATGACGAGGCCGACCATCACGCTCGAGAGGCCGGCGTTCACCAGCAGATAGGCGGCGACGAACCCGCCGGTGCCGAAGAAGGCCGACTGGCCGAACGAGAGCAGGCCGGTATAGCCGAAGAGCAGGTCGAAGCCGATGCCGAAGAGGCCCCAGACCACGCTCTGGTTGACCGTATCCGGCGCGAAGCCGAGCGGCGGCAGCACGAAGGGCGCGGCGATCAGCGCGAGCGCCGTCAGGCCCTCGACCAGCAGCGCGCGCCGGAGGCTGGTGAGCCCGCCTTTCACGCGCGGCCCTTGACGCCGAGCAGGCCCTGCGGCCGCAGGAACAGCACCAGCGTCATCACCGCGAACAGCATGACGCCGGAATAGCTGGGATCGACCATCGAGGTGAGGCTCAGGATCTCGCCCGAGATGAGCCCGCCGAGGATCGCGCCGGTGAACGAGCCGACGCCGCCGATCACCACCACGACGAAGGTCTCCACCAGGATCGCGTCGCCCATGTCGGGCGTCAGCGACACCACCGGCGCGTTGACGATGCCGGCAAAGCCCGCCGCCATCGCGCCGATGCCGAACACGATCATGAACACGCGGTCGACATCGATGCCGAGCGCGTCGACCATCGCCGAATCCTCGATGCCGGCGCGCACGATGAGGCCGATCCGGGTGCGGAAGAGGACGAGAAAGAGGGCGAGGAGCGCGAGCGCGATGATGCCGACGACGACCAGGCGGTATGTGGGATAGAACATGAAGCCGAGCGAGGTGATGCCGGCCGCCCAGGACGGCGGCGGGACCGTCTCGGAAAGGCTGCCGAAGATCAGCCGCACCAATTCGACCAGGCAGATGCCGAGACCGAAGGTGACCAGGATCTGGTCCTCGGGCGGGCGGCTGTAGAAATGGCGGATGACGACCCGCTCCATCAGCACGCCGACGACGGCAAGAAACAGCGTGCCGGCGGCGACCGCGAGGGCGAAGGACCCCGTCTCCTCATAGGCGACATAGCCGGCATAGCCGCCGAGCATGAACATGGCGCCATGCGCGAGGTTGAGCACGCCGAGCGTGCCGTAGATGATCGTGAGGCCCGAGCTGATCAGCGC
>DASQSR010000271.1:0-6110 GCA_035642295.1 Allostellaceae bacterium
GGCGTGGTCTTCGCCGCGTCGGCGCTGCTGGCGCCGCCGCTCGCCGTCTTCGCGCCGCTGGGACTGGCGCCGCTGCTCGCCGTCGTGGCCGTGGCCCTGCTCGCGGCGGAAGGCCGGAGGGCCGTGGCGGCGGCGCGGCCCTATGCCGGCTTCGCGGCGCTGTTCCTCCTCGTCTCCCTCTGGGCGGCGCTCTCGGCCCTCTGGTCGCCGATCCCCGGCCACAGCCTCTTCGAGGCGCTGCGCTTTCTCGCCATTGCCGCGGCCGGGCTGGTGGTCGCTGGGAGCGCCGCGGCGCTTGGGGCCCACGCCGCCCGGCGCAGCCTCCGCGCCCTCCTCGCCGGCACCGCGCTCGCCATTCTCCTGCTGCAGCTGGAGCGCCATGCCGGCGAGCCGATCGCGCATTGGCTCTCCGGGCTGTCGCCGGCCGAGCCGCTGGCGATCGCGCGCTATGACCGCGGCGTCACCGTGCTGCTGCTGCTCGCCGTGCCGGGCGCCGCCTTCCTGGCGCAGCGCCAGTCATGGCGCCTCTTCGCGCTCTTGGCCGTGGCCGTCGCAGCAACGATCTCGGAATTCGCCAGCCACACCGCCATTCTCGCTTTCGCCGTCGCCGCTCTCACCGGCGCTGTCGCTTCGCGCTGGCCGAGGTTCGTCGCCGCGGCGCTCGTCGCGGGACCGCTGCTCATCGCTACGCTCTTTCCGCTGCTGGCACCCGGCGGCGCTGCCATCGCCGAGATCCAACGCGCGGTGCCGATGCTGCCGCCCTCCGCCATCCACCGCCTCGCCATCTGGCGCTTCGCCTCTGACCGCATCGCCGATCGCCCGGTGCTCGGCTGGGGCATGGACAGCGCGCGTGCCATTCCCGGCGGCCGCTTGCCGGTGATCGAGCTCTACCCACAGCTCCGCCTCTCGCCGCTCGCCCAGGCGATGCCGCTCCATCCGCACGACGCCGCCTTGCAATGGCGCCTCGAGCTCGGTCTCCCCGGCCTCGCGCTGCTGCTGGCGCTGCTCGCGCTTCTCCTCTGGCGCCTCGCCGCCGCGCGCGATGCGCCGTGGCGCACCGCGCTCGCCTTCGCCTATGCCGGCGCCGCGCTCACCGTCGCCTTGCTCAGCTTCGGGGCCTGGCAGGCCTGGTGGCTGTCGCTGGTCTGGCTCGGCGCAGCGTTCCTGCTGGCGGGAACGCGAGAAGCGGCCGCACGCGCCGCCGATCCCTGACGTCCGGGAACCTCCGCCGGCATTTCCTCGTATGACGCGAGGAGGCAGGCATGCGGTGTTTCATCGCCGGGGCGGCGATCGCGGCGCTGCTGGCGGGCTGCGTTCCGATGATCGCGAGCGATCTGCCGAACGGCGACCATGTCGTCACCACCTACGTGCGCTTGCAAGGCGGGGAGGAAGCGCGCGACGACAATCTCTGGGCGGCGCGGCAGACCTGCCATGGCGGCGTCGTGCTCATTCGCGAAGACAGCGGTATCGACGATTACGGCGCATGGCACCGCTTGGTCTTCGGTTGTCTCGCCGAGGCCAGCGGCAGCAGCGCCTCGCGCTGAATTCACGCGTCAGTTCGGGGCGCGCGTCAGTTCTGGCCGCTCCGCTCCAGCCGCTTGGCGCGCTCGTCGAGATCGTCGGCGACCTGTGACAGGTCGTCGGCGAGCTCGGGCTCGTCCTCGCTCATCTGTTCGCGGACCAGCTTGCGGATCGCTGCGGCGCGTTCACGCAGCAGCTTCGCGGCTTTTGGTCCCTTCATCGCGAGTGCCCCTCGTGCTCTCGCCCGCAGGCAGGTTGCCGCCACCCGCCGATAGTAGCGTCAAATCACCGGGACCGTCATCGCCAATTCGGGGGGTCTCGCCGCGCGCCGCGTCTCCGTCAATTGCCGCGCCACAGGATCATGGCGGTGTGGCCGACATCGTCGAAATAGAACCCGCCGTCCGCGCCGCGGGCATTGCTGTCGCTCGAAAGCGCCACCGCCGCGAGAAAGACGAGCAGCAGCGCCGCCACCATGGCCGGCCGCGCGAGGCGCGGCAACAGCCGCCGCTGCTGCGCCTTTTGCAGCGCGCCCAGGGTGATCTCGAGCTGGCGCAGCTCGAGCTGCCAGATCGAGCGCTGATGCTCGTGCATGAGTTTCAAATCGGCGACCAGGCGCTCATGCTGCGCCGTTGTCTCCCCGACCAGGCGCTCGTGCTGCGCCGTCGCTTCCGCGACAGCGGCGCGCGCGCTCGCGGCGAGGCTTTCCGCCGCTTTCAGCTGCGCTTCGAGCTCGCTGACGCGCGCCGTCCAGGCCCCGCGCTCGTCCTCGCGTGCCGCCAGAATCTGTTTGAGCGATTGCATCAGCCGCACGCGCTCGCCGGCATCATTGGCCGGGGGCTGCAGCGGCAGCGGCGCCTCCTGCTCGGCCTTGAGCGCGGCGACGAGCTGGAGGATGCGCGCAGTCGGCGGCTCGGCGCCGCCGTCTTGCGCCGCGCGCCGGCTGGCGCGCCGGCCGGGTTTCACCGCCGGCCCGTACTCGGTCGCAGAACGATCCTTCTCGGGCAGCATCATGCCCAGAGCCCCTTCTTGTCTCCGGCGATTATCGACGGGTGTAGTTAACCGATGGTTTCCAAGGGGCCGCCTCGGTTGGGCGGCGCTCAGGCCGACAGGCGTCCCTCTTCCTTTTCCGCCACCCGCGCCTCGGGAAAGGTGACGGTGACCGCCGTGCCGCGGCCAAGCTCGCTGCTCAGGGTCAGCGTCCCGCCATGGAGCAGCGTCAGCTCGCGCGTCAGCGGCAGGCCCAGCCCGGTGCCGCCGCCGCTGTTGACCATGGCATTGCCGACCTGCTCGAAGGGCCGCAACACGCGCTCGAGGTCGCCGGCGGCAATGCCGATGCCGGTGTCGCTCACCCGGAGCCGCACGCCATTGCCGCGCTCGCGGTCGAGCGTCACCGCGATGCGCCCGCCCGCGGTGGTGAACTTGGTGGCGTTCGACAGCAGATTGAGCAGGATCTGCTTGATGCGAAGCTCGTCGGCAAAGAGCCAGATCGCGCCCGGCGTGGTGAGCAGCGTGAGCGACAGCCCGCGCCCCTCCGCCAGCGGCTGGATCAGCTCCATCACTTCCTCGATCGTGCGCCGCAAATCGAACGCCGCTTCGCGCAGCACCAGCTTGCCGGTCTCGATCTTGGCGAGGTCGAGGATCTCGCCGATGATCTGCAGCAGGTGATTGCCGCTGCGCTCGATGTCGCTGCCGTATTCGGCATAGCGCGCCAATCCCACCGGCCCCAGCAGCTCGCTGCCGATGATCTGCGAGAAGCCGATGATGGCGTTGAGCGGCGTGCGCAGCTCGTGGCTCATCTTGGCGAGGAACTCGCTCTTGGAGCGGTTGGCGCGCTCGGCCTCCTCCTTGGCTTCGCGCAGCTTGATCTCGGCGAGGCGCCGCACCTCTACTTCGTGCTCGAGCTCGATCCGCTGCGCGGCGATGATGCCGCTGTGATAGAGCGCGATCGTCGCGACGAAAACCGCGGCGCAGAACAGCGAGAGAATGCCGACCGCGGTGACGTCGGGCACCGGCGCCGCAGGAGGACCGATGCCGTTGCGGATGAGGGCATAGAAGACGACGAGATGCGCGGCGAGCGCCACGAACACCAGCACGCGGTAGGACCGCCGCGCGCCGAGATGATAAAGCGCGATCACCGGCACGGCGATGAGCCAGGGCAGGAACGGCGAGGCAAGCCCGCCATAGCACAGCCCGCCATAGAGCACGAGGAGCGCCAGCTGCTCCATCGCGACGAAGGTCAGGAGGTCGAACCAGCCGGTGGCGCGCAGCGCGAAGGGATAGGCGAAATAGCCGGCGATGCCGGCGAAGATCACCCACAGCCGCGCCCCGCCGCCGGGGTCGATGTGGCGGAGATAGAACAGCACCACCAGGCCGAGCGGCGCGCCGGAGAAATGGCTGATGACGAAGAGCCGGGCGCGCTCGAGCAGCTCCGGCTGCCCGCGCAGCTTCGCCGGGATGAACCAGTCGACAACGGAATAGGGAGTGCGCGCCATGGCCCTGCCGCAGCGCCCGCTCAGCCGGCGCGATGCGGCTCGATCCTATGACGGAATGGTTAAAAAGCGGAAAAGGAGATAAGGGGATGATGAGGGATAAGGGAGATCGCCGACCCGGGGCGCCGAAGGCGCCCTTGTTCCATATCCTCCTATCGCCGTTGATCCCCCCATCCCCTTTTCACGTCGCGGCAGCGCTGCGCCAACCTTATCTCCCCCTCACCCCGAGGCCGGCACCGCGTCGTCGATGACGAGCTGCACCTCCTCCCGCCCCTGCCAGCGATCGGCGCGCAGATGGCCGGCGAGGTGGAACGCCTTGCCCTGCCCTTGCAGCAGCGCCGGTCCCAGCGCGCCTTCGAGCGAGCGGAAGGCGATCGCCTTGAGCCGCGCGGGTCCGCCGCCATCGCCGAGGATGCAGCGCACATGCTGCCCGCCGACCACGTCGGCGCGGACGACGCGCTGATGGGCGAGCGCAAAGCGCGGCTCGGCATTGCCGCTGCCGAAGGGGCCGAGCCGCGTCACCAGCGCCACCAGCTCCGGCGTCGCCGCGCCCGCGGCGACCAGCCCGTCGATGCCGAGCTCGGGGGTCCCGCCGCCGGCGCCCAGCGCCGCCGCCGCCCGCTCGGCAAGGAAATCGCGGAGCGCGCCGAGGCGCGCTTCCTCGACGGTGAAGCCCGCCGCCATGGCATGGCCGCCGCCGTTCATGAGCAGCCCCGCCTGGCGTGCCGCGATCACCGCCGGCCCCAGCGCAAAGCCCGCGACCGAGCGGCCCGAGCCTTTGCCGATCCCGCCCGCGACCGCGGCGACGCAAGCCGGCCGGTTGTAGCGCTCCTTGAGACGGCTCGCGACGATGCCGACGACGCCGGGATGCCAGCCCTCGCCGGCGACAAAGACCAGCGGCGCGCCGGTATCGCCGCTCTCCACCTGCTGGATCGCCTGCGCCAGCACGCGCGCTTCGATCTCGCGCCGCTCGGCGTTGAGCGCCTCGAGCTGCTGCGCGATGGCGCGCGCCTCGACGGGATCGTCGCTGGCCAGCAGCCGCGCGCCGAGCTCCGCTTCCCCCACCCGGCCGCCGGCATTGACGCGCGGCCCCAGAATGAAGCCCGCATGGTAGCTGTCGAGCCGCTCGCCCAGCCCGGCCGCATCGGCGAGCGCAGCCAGGCCGGGATTGCCGCGCTGCTGCAGCACCTTGAGCCCCTGCGCCACCAGCGCGCGGTTGACGCCCGTGAGCGGCACCACATCGCAGATCGTGCCCAGCGCCACCAGGTCGAGCCATTGCACGAGATCGGGCGCCGCGCGCTCCTGATACCAGCCGGCGAGCCGCAAGGCGCGGTTGACGGCGACGACGAAGAGGAAGGTGACGCCGACCGCGGCGAGCACGCCATGCGCGCTGGTCTCGTCGAGGCGGTTGGGGTTGACGAGCGCGAAGGCCGCCGGCCGCGTCGGCTCGGCGACGTGATGGTCGAGGACGATGACGTCGAGCCCGGCCTCGGCCCCGGCGGCAAGCGCCGCATGGGCGCTGGTGCCGCAATCGACGGTGATGACCACGGCGGCGCCTTCGGCGCGGAGCCGCTGCAGCGCCGGCGCGTTGGGCCCATAGCCTTCGCGCTGCCGGTCGGGAATGTAGAGCCGCGTGCGGCAGCCGACCGCGGCGAGAAAGCGCCGCAGCAGCGCCGCCGAGGTCGCGCCGTCGACATCGTAATCGCCGAAGACGGCGATGAGCTCGCCTTCCCTGATGGCGGCAACGACCCGCGCCACGCCCTTGTCCATGTCGATGAGATGCGACGGGTCCGGCAGGAAGTCGCGTAAGGTCGGCTGGAGGAAGCGCTCCGCCTCATCGACGCCGACGCCGCGCGCCGCGAGCAGGCGCCCGACGATCTCCGGCAGCCCCAGCCGCTGCGCTAGCGCTAGGCCGGTGCGCTCGCAGCCCTCGCGCTGGCGCCAGCGCTTGTTGAGGAGCGAGCGTTCGACGCCGAGGAAGGCGCTGGTGATGCCATCGGGCATCCCGCCAGCATCCGCGACCCTTGCGAGTCGCGTCAACACCCCCGTCGTCGCGGCAAACGGCGGTTGCAGCCGCGCGCGTCCCATCGTCTCGGCGAG
>DASQSR010000272.1:0-23793 GCA_035642295.1 Allostellaceae bacterium
AACCTCAGCTATCTCGCCACCTGGTACCTCAACGAAGACCATGCGCAGGGGCGCGAGAAGCGGTCGAGCCATCCCTCGATCACGCCGAGCCAGCTCTATCGCACGGGGGACGGCTGGATCTTCCTCATGTGCAACAAGGAGAAGTTCTGGACGGCGCTGTGCGAGGCGATCGGCCGTCCCGATCTCCTCGCCGATCCGCGCTTCCTCGGCTTCCCCGAGCGCCTTGCCCATCGCGACGCGCTTACTGCCGTGCTCGACGAGGCGCTCGGCCGCAAGACGACGGCGGAATGGCTCGCGACGTTCGCCGGGCGGGTGCCGGCGGCGCCGGTGAACGATCTTGCGGCTGCGCTCGACAATCCCTTCCTGCGCGAGCGCGGCCTCGTCTCCAACGTGCCGCATCCCGAGCGGCCGGATTTCCGCATGGTGAGCCCGCCCATCGCCTGCGGCGCAGAGCCGCCGCGACGTCCGGCGCCCGCCCTCGGCGCCGATACGGACGCGGTCCTCGGGGAATGCGGCTTCGCGCCCGAGCGCATCGCCCAGCTCCGCCGCGACGGCGTGGTCTAGAGAGAAGAGAGCGTCCCCCGCTCGAACGGCAGCCCCTCGCGTTGCGCCGTTGCCGCGAAAGCAGGGACCCGGGCGCTCCGGCTCCCCGCTGTCACGGCAAAAGCGCAAACGCCTGACTTCCGTCAGCGTTGCTGCGCCTCCTGCAACGCGCGCTGCGCCAACTGCTCGGCGTGCTGCGCTGTTGCCAGCGCGTCGTGCGGATCGCTCGAGATGGCCGCCGGATCGGCTGCGACGCTCCGAGCACCGGCGGCATTCAGCGAAGGCTGCATGTTGAAATCCTGGAACAGATATCCCGGAGGGTCGGCAAAAGCGATTGGGGCCGCCGCCGTCATGACGAACAAGCTCAGCGCTGCCGCCAAGGGGGCTTTGAAAGTAAGGTGTTTCATGACGCAATCTCCTTTGGTTGCCACGAGCAGTTGGCATTCATGATTGTCAGCGACTGCTCGCATTTGCTTCGGCCGGTCCTTCCTGAAATTACCGGCGGTGATCTCACCGAGATCGAAGACCGCTGCTTTCAGTGAACCGACACCAGTTCATTTGGGCGAGGGCCGCGATGACTCCCAATACATGCGGCTGGCGATCGCGATAGCTCCTGTGAATAGGACGCTGGAAGCCGCCGCGCAGCGCAAAGCGCTTTACCCGAAGCAGTCCCCGGGCAGTGCTGGCGTCTGCAGCGATTTGTCGGCGCTTCAGCCCATCGCCTTCCGCGCGAAAACAGGCATACGGCGCTTCACCTGAGACGACCCGGCCGGCGCGTTCTCCTGCCCCGGCGATCGCGCTCAGGCGACGGTGCGCGCGACGAAATTACGCACCACCGGCGACGTGTCTGCGCGCCGGTGGGCGAGTGCGAGCCGCGCAATCGGCGATTGCCCGCCGATCGGCCGATAGGCGACGCCTTTCACGCACACCTGGCTCATCGAGGCCGGCACGATCGACACGCCAAGCTCTGCCGCGACGAGCGTGACGACGGAGGCCAGTTGCGGGGCCATCTGGCCGATCGTCGGCTCGACGCCGGCTTGCCGGTATGCCGCGATGATCGAGTCGTAGAGCGCCGGGCCCATTTCCCGGGGGAAGAGCACGAGCGCATCGTCTTTCAGGAGCGCGAGATCGATCTCCTCGCGCTGGGCGGCCGGATGGCTTTCCGGCAGGGCCACCATCATCGGCTCCTCGGAAAGCAGGTGGAACTCGAAGGCCTCGCTTCCGGGCGCGCCCGGACGAACGAACGCGGCGTCGAGCGAACCTTCGTGGAGGCCCGACAAAAGCCGCGTCGTGCTGGCCTCCTCCAGCGTCAGGTAGACGTCGCCATGGGCACGGCGAAAGGCGCGGATCGCGGCGGGAACGACCGCGTTGAACGCGGCCGACGAGATGAAGCCGACGCGCAGAGAGCCGGTTTCGCCGCGCGATGCGCGCTGTGCCGCGATGGCGGCGCGCTCGGCGAGCAGCGGCATCTGCCTCACGCCCGCCAGGAAGGCCTTTCCCGCCTCGGTGAGCTCTGCGCCATGCGCCACGCGATGGAAGAGCGCGGCGCCGACCTCTTCTTCCAGATCCCGGATCTGCTGGCTGAGCGGCGGCTGGCCGATGCCGATCTTGGCGGCCGCTCTGGTGAAATGACGCTCTTCGGCAACCGCCAGGAAATAGCGGATGTGGCGCAGCTCCATTTTCGTCTCCGGGATAGCCTGCCCGTCTCATAAATTGGACGATGCGGCCGGCGTATCCAGGGCTGGGGACAAAGGAACTGTTTAGGAACCGGTGGTTGTCATCCAGGTGGGAGCACTTTTCCTCGCCGATTCATGTCTCGGCCGGATTGCGTCGTCGGCACGCACTTCGGGCGACCAGGCGCGCCACCTGCTTCTTCAGCGCCTGAGCCCGGAACGGCTTGGCGAGGAATGGCTTGTCGCGAAGACGTGCGATGGTGGTGGCATCGGTAAACCCGCTTACGAAGAGCACGGCGCCACCCCAGCCGCCTCGGCGTGCCCGCTCGCACACGTCGATTCCCGACATCCCGGGCATGGAAACGTCGAGGACGGCCAGCTCGAACGGGTGCTGTTTGAGCGCCGCCAGCGCCGAGGGGCCGTCCTCGGCCTCGACGATCGTATACTCGGCCTCGGCCAGCACCGCGCAAATGAATTCACGCACCTGTGCATCATCGTCGGCGACGAGAATCATCGGCGCCTTCGAGGGCGCCGGCGGCGGTTGACCGGCCTCCGTCGCCCGGGGCCGCGGCACCTGCGTTGCCGCGACCGGCAGGTAGATCGTAACCGTCGTGCCGCCGCGCTCGACGGTGTCGATCTTGGCCGTCCCCCCGAGCTGCTTTGCCAGACCGTAGACCTGGCTGAGGCCAAGCCCGGTGCCCTGCTGTTTCGTCGTGAAGAAGGGATCGAAGGCTCTCGCCGCGACTTCCGTGGGCATTCCTCTTCCGTCGTCCCTCGCGCTGATGGCGACGTAGTTTCCAGTCGCCAGATCCTGCGGATTGCCTTCATCGGCGGAGTGGACGAGCCGTGTCTCGAAGACCACCGTGCCGCCTCCGGGCATTGCGTCGCGCGCATTGATCGCGAGATTGAGGAGGGCGGTCTCGACCTGGCCGGCGTCCGCCGTCACCGGCGGGAGATCGGCCGCAAGCTCGCAACGCGCCCGCCACATCGAGCCCAGGCCCGCCTGCAGCAGCTCGACGATGGTGCGCACGACCTCGTTCACATTGATCGCCTCCGGCTGCAACCGCTGTTGTCGGGAGTAGGCGAGGAGGTTTCTGACGATGCGTTCTCCCTGCTGCGCCGCGAGCTCGACGTTGCCGAGAAGCCGGTGCAGGTCGCCGGCCGCCTCCGATTTGGCCGCGCGTTCGACGTTTCCTTTGATCGCTGTCAGGATGTTGTTGAAATCATGGGCGACCCCGGCCGTGAGCTGTCCGATCGCTTCGAACTTCTGCACCTGGCGCAGGTGCTTCTCCTGGTCGACGCGCTTCGAGAGCTCCTGCATGCAACGAAAGACCAGCCACAAGATCACGGCGCTTAGCGCTACGGCAGCGGCGAACTCGACGGTCTCTGCCCAGCGGCGCGCGCCAAGAATATCGTCGACGGCCGTCGCGGCCGCCACGATGAGCGGATATTCCGGATCGGCGGCAAAGGCGTAGATCCGTTCGATTCCGTCGAGATCGCTGCGCTTGCGGTAGGTCCCCTGCGGTGCCGACAGCAGCACCTTCATCACCGGCGAGCCGCTGAAATCATGGCCGACCCCGATCGTGCCGACCCGGCTCGCGCGAGCGCGCAGCACGCCGTCGCGTCCAACAAGAAAGATCAGGGAGTTGGGGCCGAGATTGAGGGATTCGAAGAAGTGGTCGAAATAAGCGGGGTCGAGCGCGACGACGCCGACGCCGGCAAAGCTGCCGTCAGGACGCTCGATGCGCCGCGTGATCTGGATTGACGGCTTGTGGGAGAGGCGGCCAATGACCGGCCGGCTGATGAAAGGCTGCGGTGCGCCGGGATGGAGATGCACGCGGAAATGTTCGCGATCGGAAAGGTCGAGTTGTCCCAACCCTGGAAGCGTCGTGACCAGCACGTGGCCGTCTGCACCAATGATGGCGACTTGTATCAGCGTCTCTTTCAAAAATTGTGATTGAACGACCCATTCCGGCAGAGCGTAGGGGCCGGAAGAATGCAGATAGCTGTCGTCGACGCGCTGTAGGATCAGGTCCGCGGTCGCGATCACGCTGTGCACGTGCTCCCGCAGCGCCACGGCGATGCTCTCCGTCTGCAGCTCGGCATTGCGCAGCGCCGCGTCACGGGCGGCGCTCTCGTCGTAAAGCAGCGCGGTCCACAGCACGCCGATGCTGAGAAGCCCAAGCGCACACACCGAAATGAGAACGCGGTGCGGCAGATCGATAAGCTTGCGGGAAGTGAGCTTCATCCTACGCATAGAGAAGTCCATCCTGACACGGGATGACATCCGGCGCTCCGCACATGCCTGTGATCGTCGTCGATGAGCAGCATAACCGATCGTCGTCTCTCGACGAGTGTAGAGTGCTCCCTTTGCGGTTGTGGTGCGCGCGTTTACAGGGAACGGCAGCGCCGATCCGGGCGAACAGAAGCTGAGTCGAGTTGCCCGCTGCGCGAGAGCGTCTGTCCGATCGAGGACCATCACCCGAACGGGCAAGCTCCGCCACGAAATCGCCGGCGCGGTCACCGCCTTCCGCTCGATGCATCACCCGTTGGACTCGCGACCTGCCTCTTTGACTCGGGATCGAGTTCCGCGCGGGCGAGGCGAGGCAGAGTTGGGCAACTTCCGAAGCGCCGGCCGATGCGCGCGGTTGCACGATCCGGCGCGCGCCGGCAGAGTCGGCGATCGGGCGCGACGGCCGCTGCGGTCATGGCGCTGGGCGAGCCCCTTGGCCGCTTGTCTCGATCCTGCCGGTGCGCCCGATGACCTACGACGAGTTCAACGCCTTCTGCCGCGTGCTGCCCGCCACCACCTACGTCGTCCAATGGGGCGGCGCGCATGTCTGGAAGGTCGGCGGCAAGGTATTTGCCATCGGCGGCTGGCAGGAAGGCGAGGCGGCGGTGACGTTCAAGGTGAGCGACATCGCCTTCGAAATGCTCAAGGGGCAGCCGGGCCTGCGCCCCGCGCCCTATCTCGCCTCGCGCGGCCTCAGCTGGATTCAGCATTTCGCCAGGCCCGGGCTCGCCGATGACGAGCTGAAGGCCTACCTCCGCGAATCGCATCGCCTCGTCGGCCGCGGCCTGCCGAAGAAGACGCAGCGCGCGCTCGGCCTTGCGGAGCGCTGAGCGGCCTGCCGTCGCGTTAGGGTAAAGGGCCGGTGAAGAGGGCCTGGCGCAGGACGGCGCGGCGCGTTCCGGTTTTCGAAATTTTTACCCGGCCGCGCTTCAATGGCTGAGATCCCCCTGGGAGCGCCCATGCGCAAAGCCTTGCTCATCGACGGCCGTGGCAATCTCCGCGTCGCATCCGCGCCGGAGCCACCCCGCGGCGTCGTCTATCTCAGCCTGCTGCCGAACGGCGCCGAAATCGCCTTTCACGGCGGCAGCGTGCCGCTGCCGGCGCTGGCGAAGGCGCTGCGGCTCCTGCTCTCGTTCCGGCCGAGCCGCGTCGCGCTCAGGCTTCTGCCCGAAGGGACCCAGCCCATTCGCATCTTCGGCGGAGTCTGGGAGTTCGCGCGCTACGCCGAGCGTCTCGCCTATCCGCTGGCGCCCGCCGCGCGCAAGAAAGGCGCGCTCGCTCTCACCTCCCGACTCTCTTCGCTGTAGCGCTTCCCTCGACCGGACGCATCGCCAAGGGGTGCTGTGCTAGGATCGGGGCGGCTCTTTGAAGTTCTCAGTCGTCAGTTATCAGTTGTCAGTTTCCATGCAGGAACGGGCCTGACTGATAACTGACAACTGACTACTGACCACTGACAACTGAGTCAGTGAATCACACCCCTCCCCGTGCTTTTCGCTTGACAGGGGTCAGAGGAAGCCGATCGACAGCCAGGGCAGCGCCGCGACCAGCACGACCGCCAGCAGCAGCGCCGCGAGATACGGCCAGACGCGCCGCATCGCGGCGTCGGGCGAGACCCGGCCGATGGCGCAGGCGGCGTAGAAGCCGACGCCGAAAGGCGGCGCGAACAGCCCGATCCCCATGGAGAGGATCACCACCATGGCGTAGTGGACGTCGTGGATGTGGAGCGCGCGCGACACCGGGAAGAGCAGCGGGCCGAACAGCACGATCGCCGGAATGCCCTCGAGCACCGAGCCGAGCACGGCGAAGGCGAGGATGGAGACGGCGAAGAACCCGGCCTTGCCGCCCGGCATCGCCGCCATCGCCGCGGCGAGCTGACCGGAGAAGCCCGATTGCGTCAGCGCCCAGGCCATCGCCGTGGCCGTGCCGATGATCAGCAGGATGGCGCCGGAGAGCGAGGCGGTGTCGACCAGCATCGGATAGAGCCGCCGCCAGTCGAATTGCCGGTAGAGGAGGAGCCCTGCCAGCACCGCATAGGCGATGCCGATGGTCGAGACTTCGGTTGCGGTGGCGATGCCTTCGACCACGGCCGCGCGGATGACGAAGGGCAGCACCAGCGCCGGCAGCGCGACGAGGAAGTGCCGGCCGGTCTCGCGCCAGCTCGCGCGGCGCACGCCCGAGAGATCCTCGCCGCGCGAGCGGTACCAGGCGAGCGCGCAGAGCGCCAGCGCCAGCACCAGCGCCGGGACCAGCCCGCCATTGAACAGCGCCGCGATCGAGATGCCCGTGACCGAGCCGATGGTGAGCAGGACGAGGCTCGGCGGGATCGTCTCGGACATCGCGCCCGAGGCGGAGAGCAGCGCCACCAGCTCGCCGGGGTCGGCGCCGCGCCGCTTCATCTCGGGAAACAGCGCCGGCGCCACCGCCGCCATGTCCGCCGCCTTGGAGCCCGAGATGCCGGAGACGAGGTACATGGCGCCGAGCAGCACGAAGGAAAGGCCGCCGCGCATATGCCCGAGCAGCGCGGCGAGGAAGTCGACCATGGCGCGCGCGAGCCCGGTCATCTCGATGAGGACGCCGAGGAAGACGAAGAGCGGCACGGCGAGAAGAATGATGTGCGACATGCCCTCGTCCATCCGCCCCATGACGACGATGAGCGGCACCTCGGTTGTCAGCGCCAGGTAGGAGAGCGTGGCGACGCCGAAGGCGAAGGCGATCGGCACGCCGATGGCGACCGCGACCGCCACCAGCACGACGAAGAAGACGACGAGATTCCAGTTGCCGAGCGCCAGCAGCGCCGGTCGCAGCAGCAGCAGCGCCGCCGCCGCGGCGCCGGTAATGACCAGCGCCAGCGCTGCCTCCGAGAGGCTCGCGCGCTCGACCAGGCGAGCGAGCGCCACCACCATCATCAGCCCCGCGCCGACTTCGATGGCGGCGGCGCGGAAGCTGTTGTGGATCTCGAGCGCCGGCGTCAGGATCGCCCATTGGTCGAGCGTGTAGTCCTGCGCCGGTCGCAGCACCAGCGCGACGAACAGCACCACCACCAGCGCCGCGACGGTCTCGACCAGCGCCCGCGCGCGCTCCGGCAGGCGCCCGGTGATGGCGGTGAGGCGCATATGCTCGCCGCGCCGCAGCGCGATCACCGCGCCGAGCATGGCCAGCCAGAGAAAGAGGATCGAGGCGAGCTCGTCGCTCCAGGTCAGCGGCGCCAGGAAGACATAGCGCGAGACGACGCCGGCGAAGAGCACGACGATCTCCACCGCCACCAGGATCGCTGCCGGTACTTCGGTGACGAGCGCCAATCCGCGGTCGAGCCAGAAGGCGCGCCGCAGCCGGGCGGCGTCTCGCTCTGCCGCGCCGGCATTCTCGAGCGCCGCGACGCCCGCACCGGCTTCGTGCTCGGCCGCCATCTCACGCCAGTCCGCCGGCGTATTTCTCCAGCAGCGCCCAGGCCTCCTTGCCGTACTTGTCGCGCCATTCGGTGTAGAAGCCGGCTTTCTTCAGCACCGCGCGGAAAGCCTCCGGGTCGGGCTTGTTGAAGGAGAGGCCTTGGCTCTCGAGCTTTCCCTGGAGCGAGTCGTTGAGCTTGCGGATGTCGGCGCGCTGCTCCAGCGCCGCCGCGTTCCAGTTGCGCGCGACGATCTCCCTGAGCTCCGGCGGCAGGCGCTCCCAGGCCGGCTTGTTCGCCAGCATCCAGAACCCGTCCCACATGTGGTTGGTGGTCGAGCAGTATTTCTGCACCTCGTAGAGCTTGGCGATCTCGATGAGGGAAAGCGGATTCTCCTGCCCCTCGACCACCTTGGTCTGCAGCGCCGAATAGACCTCGTTGAAATTGATGCTGGCCGGCGCCGCGTCGAACGCCTTGAACATCGAGGTCCAGAGCGGGCTCACCGGCACGCGGATCTTGAATCCCTTGAGGTCGTCCGGGGTGTTGATGGGATGCGTGCTGCTGGTGATCTCGCGATAGCCGTTGTCCCACATCTTGTCGAAGGCGTGGAGCCCCGCCTGGTCGATCGCGGCGCGGACATGGGCGCCGAGATCGCCGTCCATCGCCGGCCAGACCTGGTCATAGCTCTTGAAGGCGAAGCCGATGCCGTTGATCGAGGCGACCGGCACCAGCGTCGCCAGGATGAGGCCGGAGAGGGTGAAGAACTCGATGCCGCCGGTGCGCACCTGCGACAGCATGTCGGTGTCGCCGCCAAGCTGGTTGTTGGGGAAGATCGCGATCTCGATCCGGCCTTTCGACTCCTCCTTGATTTTCGCCGCCGCTTCCCGCGCGCGAACGTTGGTCGGGTGGTCGACCGGCGAGTTGTTGGCGAATTTGTAGCTGAACTCGGCGGCGCGGGCGCGGCGCGGCAGGACCGCGGCAGCGGCGACGCCGGCGGCGGTGGCAGTGACGAAGGCTCTGCGACTCAATGAAGACATCGGTTCTTCCCTTCTTTGCTTCTTGGCGTGTCGTCGGCGCGGTTCAGGGCATCACCAGCCCGCCATCGACGGTGAGGGTCGCGCCGGTGATGTAGGACGCGGCCGGCGAGAGCAGCCAGGCAATCGCCTCGGCCGCCTCCTCGGCCCGGCCGGCCCGGCCTTGCGGGATCAGGCTCTCGACGCGCTGCTGCACGCCGGGGAAGCGCCAGACGCTCTCCAGCATCGGCGTCTCGATCGGGCCGGGCGCGACGCAGTTGACGGCGATGCCCTTCTCGGCGAGCGTGCGCGCCGCGTTCTTGCTGAGCGCCAGCACGGCGCCCTTGCTGGCGGAATAGGCGGCGGTGCCGCCGACGCCGCCGCCGCGCAGCCCGGCGACGCTCGCCACCGTGCAGATGCGCGCGCCTTCGAGCATGTATTTCGCCGCTTCCCGGATGGCGAGGAAAGTGCCGATGACGTTGACGTCGTAGAGACGGCGGAAGATCTGCGGCGTCAGCTCCATGAACGACGTGATGTCGAGAACGCCGGCGCAGGTGGCGAGTGCGCCGATGGCGCCCACGCTGCCGAGCTCGGCGAAGGCGGCTTCGACCGCAGCCTCGTCCGTGACGTCAACGGCGCGCGCCAGGTGACCATCGCCGGCATGGCGCGCCACCGCTTCGGCGGCGGCGCCGTCGCGATCGAGGCAGACGACGCGCCAGCCATGCCGCGCCAGCACTTGCGCGGTGGCCGCGCCGATGCCGCTGCCGGCGCCGGTGACGGCGGCGGTCGGACGCCGAGCTTCCATGATGAGGCCTCCCTCCCCACATACCGCGCGCAAGGCGCGCGGGCGCCGCGATCATTCCGCGGGGCGATGGCGTTGGCAAGCGCGGATGGGGTGGAGCGGGCACCGCGATGTTTGACAGCCGGGAGGCGCAAGATGCGACCGCAGTGTGCGATGCTCGGACTGATCGCGCTGCTGCTCCAGAGCTGTGGCCCGCCTGAGCGTCCGCCGCCGCCCTATTTCGCCATTCCCAAGGGGCCGCCGCCGCAAGCCAAGGGGGCGCCGGTGCCGGAAGGCGCGCCGGGCGTTGCGCCGGTGATCATGCCGAACCCCTCGGTCCAGTACTTCCTGCCCTCTCATCCCGAGGATTTCGGCCGTGGACCAGAGCCGGTGCCGCGGCCCGCCGCGGCCGCGACGCCGTTCTCTTCGGCGCCGATCAATCCCGGCCCGGTCACGGGCTACGGCCCCGGCGGCATGGCGGAGCCGCCCGGCGCGCCGCTCAATCCGCCCTATCCCGCCGGCGGGCTCACCGGCATCCGCTAGCCCAAGACTGCACTAAGCCAGCGTCGTATTGATGGTGATGCCGCGTTTGAGGGCGCGCGTCACCGGCGTCTTCTCGGCGATCTCGGCGCAGCGCCGGCGCTGCTCCGCGTCGAGCCCTTCCAGGGTCACCTGGCGCTCGATCAGCGGCTGGTCTTCCTGCCAGCGATAGGCGAGGCGCACCTCGATCGCCGCCAGCGGCCATTGCTTGCGCTCGGCGTACATGCGCAGCGTGATCGCGGTGCAGGCGCCGAGGCTCGACAGCAGCAGGCCGAACGGCGAGGGGCCGGCATCGCCGCCCCCGGCGCTTTTCGGCTCGTCGGCGGCGAAGCGATGCTGACCGGTCGTCACCTCGACGGCATAGCGTGTCCGGCCCATGGTGACGGTGGCGCCGGCGACGAGGCCCGCTGGTTCGCTCATGAGGCACCTCACTTCGGGAAGTTGGCGATGCGCCGCGCCGCGCCGGTGAGTTCCAGGATGTGCATGCCGTTGCCGGCGCTGTCGACGATATAGACATAGCCGCGATCATCGACTTCGACATTGTCCGTCTCGATCGTCTTGACGCAATGCGCGTTGCCTTCGATGGTGGCGCAGCGCGGATCGCTGAGCGGCGTGATCGCCGGGATGTAGTGCGCGACCTCGATCGGGTGATAGGGATCGCGCACGTCCACGGCGCGGACGCCGGCGTTGAGCGCGGCGAAGAACATGAGCCGCCCGTAATAGTGCGGCGTCATGTTCTCGTTGGCGGCGCTGACGCCGAACCGGCCGCCGCGGGTGCAGAAATCGCCGCTCGCCTCGGCCGGGGTATAGCTCGACACCGTCATCGGCCGCGCCTCGCTGGTGACATCGATGAACCACGCCATCTGGCGCGGCTCCTGGCATTCATTGCTCGTGGCATCGCCGGTGACGACGACGAAGTCGCGCTTCGGCTGCGCGTCATGCGCGAACTCGGCGATCGCCATGCCGAGCAGCGGGAAGACCGTGTGCGCGCCGGTGAAGGCCGAGAGATCGATCCGCCCGACCTGGGGATAGAGCAGGTCCTCCGGCGTCGGCTCCTTGGGTCCTTTGAGCAGCTTCTCGCGATCGACGATCTGCAGGATGCCATCCTTGTCGGTGCCGTAGCCGAAATAGACGCGGTTGCCTTGGGGTCCGGTCGAAACCGCGCCGATGAGCGCGGGCGGCACCGTCCCGCTGGCGCCCGGCTGCTGGCCGACAAGGCCGAAGTTGCGCACATAGACGGGATGCTCGGGATCGGCGAGGTTGTAGACCTGCGTCATCTGCTTGACGCGCCAGCCGGGGACGCCGGAAACGAGATAGGCGATGCCGGTGTCGCATTCCCACCAGTTGCGGTGCGTCCCCTCCTCGTCCTGGATTCGCGCCAGCAGCTCCGGCTTCGACGGCCGGGTCACGTCCCAGATCTCATGGGCGGAGGTGCCATAGGTGCGCAACAGATAGGTCTTGGCGGGATCGCCCTTGGGAAGGGTCTTGCCGTCGCAGACGCGCACCATCGGCGCGCCGCCGGCATCGCCGAGGCCGGGCGCGCCGGGAATGTGGTGCAGGTATTGGGGATGGCGCGGATCGGTGACGTCGACGATCGAGGTCCCGTTGTCCTCATTCCGGCCGGTCAGCGAATTGAGCGGCTTCGGATCGTCTTCGGTGCCGCCGCGATGGCCGATATAGGCGATCCAGCGGCCGTCCTGCTCGTGGATCGCCGGCTCGTCGGCGCTCCTTCCTTGCAGGTCGCTGTAGCCGACCAGCTTCATGTTGGCGGCGTCGGGCTCGCTTTGGGCGAAGGCTGCGCCCGCGATCGCCGCGAGCGCGATCGCGCCGAGAATGCTGTGTCTCATGATGCGCCGTCCTGTTGCCCGATCGAGCCGAGGCCGCCCGGCCTCGCCCCCGCGCACCTTACCCGCGCGACGGTGACCGCTTCAACCGTAGCTCTTCGCCATGCCTTCGGCGGGATCGGCGAAGGCGCCATAAGGCGGAATGGGATAGCGGAGGCCGGCCTTGGCCAGGCCCTTCAGCCCTTCGATGCCGCGCGCCAGCTCCGCCGGCGGCAGCGCCATCAGCATCTCGTCATCGGCGACTCCGCCGTAGCGCCGCTCGGCGTAGCAGGGCAGGGAGAGGCTGACCTCGCGCGTCTTGAGGGCGTGCCCCCAGCTGTCGGCGCAGGCGCTCTCGCCGGTGATGGAGAAGTCGTAGCGGCGATAGCTTTTCCATTGCAGCCCGTTGATGAACAGGATCATCTGTCCCGGCGTGCCGTAGAACAGCACGATGTCCGGCGGATCGAGCCGCGCTGCGCGCAGCGGCGAGACCACCAGCGCGTGATAGCGCCCGGCGGGGACGCGCGGCATCTGCTCCTGATGGGCGCGCGCCGCCGTTTGGTTCTCGAACCAGACGCCGGTCATGCGCTTGCCCGAGAGATAGTCCTCGCCCGGCGCATTGAGGCCGATGATGCCGCCGCAATTGCTGAACGGGCGGAGATTGTCGTGGACGATGCCGAGAGTGAGCCCGGCGACGCGCGCCTGCGTCACCAGCTGGCAGGTGCTGAACTCTGCCCCGGGCTTCGGGCGGCGCAGGCCCGGTATCGCCTCGAGCGCGGCCTGGTCCTCGAAGAGCCGCATGCCGATCGGCAAGGTCCGCAGCCGCAGCAGCTCCGTCAGCTCCTGCGCCAGCTGCTTCAGCGCCTCCGCGCCCGGACTCTCGCTCATTGCTGCCTCCCTCGCGTGTGATGGGTGAGGCCTAGCCTAGGGCGGCGCCGCAGCCGGCGCGAGTTCTCGTGGGCCGCACGCACTAATTTGCCGCCTCAGATCCGCACATGCTCCGGGCGGAAGCCGATGCCGACGAGCCGCGCCGGGATTCGGCGCAGCACGGGAAAACGCCGCAGCAGCCGGAGCGCCGCTGGCGCATGGAGCGTCCCGCGCGTGCCGAGCACGCGGCGGATGACGCGGTTCTGGATCAGCACCTGCATCGCCTGGGTGAGCCGCGTCGGCAGCAGGCGGCGGCGCTCGATGGCCGCGAGCGGCGCTTCCGCCACCGGCCCGGGCGCGCGCCGCAGCCACGGCACCAGGATGTTGGCGGCGGCCACCGCGTCCTGGATGGCAAGGTTGATGCCGATGCCGCCGATCGGCGACATGGCGTGCGCAGCGTCGCCGATGCAGAGGAGTCCCGGCCGATGCCAGCGCTCCAGCCGGTCGACGGCGACGGTGAGCAGCTTGACGTCATCCCAGGAGCGGATTTCGCTGAGGCGGTCGGCGAGGGGCGGCATCAGCGCCGCGAGCTCGGCGTGGAAGTGCGCGAGCCCGCTGGCCTGCAGCGCGGCGAAGCCGCCCTTCGGAATGACGAAGGCGCATTGCCAGTAGTCGCCGCGGTCGATCATGACAAGGATGCGTCCGTCGTCGAAACGGCCCAGCGTCTGGCCGGGATCGCCCGGCCGCTTGCTAAGCCCCAGCCATAGCACGTCGATGGGCGCGCCGAGATCGCGGCTGCTGAGGCCGGCCTCGCGCCGCACCGTCGAGTGCCGTCCGTCGCAGCCGATGACGAGATCGGCGCGGAGCGTCAGCGCGCCCGCCTTGTCGCGGGCGACGACGCCGGCAATGCGCCCGTCCTCGACGACGAGCCGCTCCGCCGCCGTCTCGCGCAGCAGACGGAAGCTGGGCAAAGGCTCCGCCGCCTCGGCGAGGAAGTCGAGGAAGTGCCATTGCGGCATCAGCGCGATGAACTTGCAGCGCGTCGGCAGATGCGAGAAATCGCCGATGACCAGCCGCTCCTCGCCGATCTGCCCGACGATCTCGCGCAGCTCGTCATGCGGCCGCTGCAGCAAGGCCTCGAGCAGCCCCAGCTCGGCCAGCACCTCGAGGGTCGAGGGGTGGATGGTGTCGCCGCGGAAATCGCGCAGGAAATCCGCGTGCTTTTCCAGCACGACGGTGTCGATGCCGGCGCGCCCCAGGAGCAGGCCCAGCATCATTCCGGCCGGGCCGCCGCCGACGACGCAGCAGCGGCTCGTCATCTCGCGCGATGCGCTGTCGCTCATTTTCCTATCTTACAACGGCGAGCGCGCCAGGGTTGCTCCGCCTTCCGCTTGACTCGTCGACGCCGAACTCGGCCGCACGCGCTTTGCCTGAAGCACCGACGAATCCACTTGCATCCTCGGATCGTGCTGCCCATACTTTGCGCATGAGAAAGCTCGTCGTCAAAAATGTCTGTCGGAAATGCTGGCACTTCGTAGCGCCGGCATGCGGCTGCATTCGGCTTCGAGCGGGAGGGCGGGACTAGACCGCCTCGAAGCAAGAGATCGACGAATGCCAAGCCGCCCGGAACCCGAGGCGGCTTTTTTGATCGCCGCCTCACCGGACACGTGAATCGGGAGGTAGCTATGTGGAGCGAATGGCTGGCGCGAACGTTGGGCCGCCGGCGTGACGAAGAGGCAGGGGAGCCGGTGGTGACGCCCCAGCTCGGGCCGCGTCACGACGCTCCGCCCGAACTCTCCGCCGACGGCCTCAACCCCGGCGCCGACGACTATCGCTCCTCCCTCCCCACTTTGGAGGAGGCGGAGTAGCCGCCGCGAGCGCGCAGCGCTCGTCGGCGGCGGCGACAGCGGTTGCAAAGCAACCGCGAGAGCCGCACCGGGCGGGTAAGCCTTCTCGCGTTTAGGTCAGTCAGCGGAGACGAGCCTGATCGCGCGGGCCGGCCCCTAGCTCTCCCGCCGCGCGACGATATGGAAGAGGTGCCAGTGCTTGGCTTCGCCGCAGGGCGTGGTGGCATCGGTTTCCTCTTCTTCGAAATGTTCGACGGAAAAACCGGCGAGCAGGCGGAGGATCTCGTCGCGCGTCAGAAAGGTGATGGCGTCGCGGCCGTGCCAACCGTCGCGTGGACCGAAGAGCTGGCCGGCAAACCGGCCACCAGGCTTCAGCGAGCGCGCAATCTTGGCCCAGAGCGGGGCAAAGTGCTCAGGCGCGACCAGCGGCAGCGCGAAGCTGGCATTGACGAGATCGGCCGCTGGCCAGGCCGCATCCTCGAACCGGGCGCAGCGCGCCTCGAGCATCGTGCCTTTGGGGAGGTCGGGCCGGTCGTTGAGGCGCCGGATCGCCTCGGGCTCGGCATCGATGGCGACCACGCGCCAGCCGCGGCGCAGCAGTTCGATGGTGTCTCGCCCATCGCCGCAGCCGAGATCGACGGCGAGCCGCCCGGTGGCGTCGCCGAACCGCTCCAGCGCCCGCAGCAGCGTTCGCCGCGGCGGGCGCCCGGCGATACGCTCGTAATAGGCGGTCCAGTCGGTGCCGTCATCGCTCATGCGTGAAGGAGGCTAGCGCGGAGGCGCGTCCCGTCGCTAGCTTGCCGGGATGATCGCGGCGATCGCCCCCGAAGCGCTCGACCTCTCCCGCCTCATTCGCGCCGGCGACACCATCGTCGTCGGCCAGGGCTGCGGTGAGCCGCGGACGCTTACCGGCGCGCTGGTGGAGCAGCGCGCGGCGATCGGCCGCGCCCGCGTCTTCCTGGGGCCGGCGTTTGCCGGCAGCTTCCGGCCCGAGCACGCCGATTACCTCGCTTTCGCTGGCTATGCCGCGAGCGGCAGCAACCAGGCGCTCGCCCGCGCCGGGCTCCTTGACATCCTGCCCGCGCATTACTCCGCGCTGCCGGCGCTTTTCGCCGAGGGGCGGCTTGCCGCCGATATCGTCCTGCTGCTGCTCGGCGGCGCGCCCGGGCGCTTCTTTCTCGGAATGGGCATCGACCACCAGATCGAAGCGGCGCGCCGCGCCCGGCTCGTGATCGCCGAATGGAACCCCCACGTGCCGGAAACGCCGGGGAGCGAGCTTCCGCCCGAGATCCGCATCGACGTTCTGGTGCGCGGCGAGGCGGAACCGGCGATGCTGCGACCGGCGCCGCTGGGCGAAGTGGAGGCGGCGATCGCCCGCCACGTCGCGTCGCTGGTGCCGGAGGGTGCCACGCTCGAGCTCGGCATCGGCGCGCTGCCTGATGCCATCCTCGCCTCGCTCACCGGCCATCGCGATCTCGGGCTTCATTCCGGCATGGTTGGTGACGGCGTCCTGGCGCTGGTCGAGGCGGGGGTGCTGACCAATGCGAAAAAAACCATCGACCGCGGCGTCTCGGTGGGCGGCCTCCTGTTCGGCACGCGACGCCTCTTCGACTTCGCCCATCGCAATGCCGCGCTGAAGCTGATGCCGCCCGCCTATACTCATGGGCATCAAGTGTTGCGGCAACTGCCGCGCTTCACCGCCATCAACTCGGCGATCGAGGCCGACCTCACCGGCCAGGTCAATGGCGAGAGCCTCGGCGGCGTCTATCTCGGCGCGGTCGGCGGCCAAGTCGATTTCATGCGCGGCGCCGCCGCCGCTTCCGGCGGCCGCTCGATCATCGCGTTGCCCGCGACCGCCAAGGGCGGCACGGTGAGCCGCATCGTGGGCCGGCTCGCCGACGCCACCGTCACGTCGCTGCGCAGCGACATGGACGCGATCGTCACCGAGTACGGCATCGCCGAGTTGCGCGGCCTCACCCTTGCCGAGCGCGCCGCCGCATGATCCCCCTCGCTGCCCCGCAATTCCGCGAGGCGCTGGAGCGCGCAGCGTGGCGGGTTGGTTAGCTGTCAGCTCTCAGCCATCAGCTCTCAGCTCGGATGCCGCCTTTCCCACACCGAGCACGGACGATCGACGATCAAAAGCTGACGGCTGACAGCTGATAGCTGACAGCTAATTCCCCTCCATCACCATCGCCGCGCCCTTTTCCGCGATCATGATCACCGGCGCGTTGGTGTTGCCGCTGACCAGCGTCGGCATGATCGAGGCGTCGATGACGCGGAGCCCGTCGATGCCGCGCACGCGGAGCGTTTCGTCGACCACGGCGAGCGCATCCGTTCCCATCTTGCAGGTGCCGACGGGATGGTATTCGGTTTCGGCGGTGGCGCGGATGGACGCCTCGAGCTCCGCGTCGCTCTGCTGCGCCGCGCCGGGCAGCCGCTCTTCGCCGAGCCAGGGACGGAAGGCCGGCGCCGCGAGGATCTCACGGCCGCGGCGGATGCCCTCGATCAGGATCTTGAGCTCGTAGCCCGAGGCAAGGTAGCGGGGATCGATCACCGGCGGGAGCAGCGGATCGACGGCGGCGAGGCGGATCTCGCCGCGGCTCTCCGGCCGGAGGCAGCAGGCATGCAAGGTGACCCCTTGGCCGTCGAGGCGGGTGCGGCCGTGCTCGACCACTTGCGCCGGAAGGAAATGATACTGGATGTCGGGCATCGCGGGATCACCGCGGCCGGAGATGAAAGCCCCCGCCTCGGCGATGTTGCTGGTGCCGGGCCCCTTGTGGAACAGCGCGAATCGCAGCGCGACGGCGAGCGCGGCGAAGCCCTGGCTCATGCCGTCGAGCGTCACGTTGCGCGTCGCGCGCTGAACGATGTTGACGTTGAGATGGTCCTGCAGGTTCTTGCCCACGCCCGGCAGGTCCAGCACCACGGGCACGCCGAGCTGCCGCAGCTCATCGGCCGGACCGATGCCGGAGAGCAGAAGCAATTGCGGCGAGTTGATCGCGCCCGCCGCGAGCAGCACCTCGCGCTCGGCCCAGACCGTGTGCCGCTCGCCGGCGGCGATATAGTCGATGCCGACCGCGCGGCCCTTCTCGATGTGGATGTGGACGGCCTGCGCCGCGGTGCGCAGCGTCAGATTGGCCCGCGTCGCCGCCGGATGGAGATAGGCTCTGGCCGCGCTCCAGCGCTCGCCGCGCTTTTGCGTCACCTGGTAGAGGCCGCAGCCAAATTGCACAGCGCCGTTGAAGTCCGGGTTGAGCGGAATCCCCGCCTGCTGCGCCGCGTCGAGGAAGACGCGGGAGAGGCGATTGGTATAGGGGCGCTCAGCGACGTTGAGCGGGCCGCCCTCGCCATGGAAGGCGTCGTGGAGGCGCTCATTGTTCTCGGCCTTGCGAAAGAAGGGCAGCACATCCTCATAGCTCCAGCCGGCATTGCCCAGCTGGCGCCACCGGTCGTAGTCCCCGGCACTGCCGCGGATATAGACCATGGCGTTGATCGAGCTGGAGCCGCCCAGCATCTTGCCGCGCGGCCAATACATGCGCCGGCCGTTCATGGCCGACTGCGGGAGTGTCTCATAGCCCCAGTTGAAGCGCGGCCCGCCGAGCTTGCCGATGCCGGCCGGCATGCGTACCAGCAGTGACTGGTCGGAGCCGCCCGCCTCAAGGAGCAGCACGGTGCACTTGGGATCGGCGGAAAGCCGGTTCGCCAGCACCGACCCGGCCGAGCCCGAGCCGACAATGATGTAGTCGTACCCCGTCCCCGCCATGCCGCCCCTCCCGGCGCCGAGTATCCCGGCCCGCGCCGCCCCATGGCAAGACCTGCCAAGACCTGCAATGTCCTGCCGCCATCCTGCGTTGCTATTTTTCGCCGTCGATGAGCCAGATCAATTCGGCGTTAACGCCGTTGTCGTATGGTTAGCGCTGCTGTTGGGGAAGATTGCGATGCGCCAGGAGCTGCAAAGGCTGATGAAGGACATTGACGCCGCCGCCGCGCGGCTCAACGCCGGGCTCGGCGCGGTCGCGGTGGCGCTCAGCGTGACCCTCGCCCTGACGCTGACGGTCAAGCTCGCGCAGCTTCTCGCGCTGCTCGACGCCCAGTTCATCCCGCCGATCGGCCCCTGACGAGGTCGGTGCCGGGATTCCGGCTCTTTCTCCAATACAAAGGTTTCAGACGTCAGCGGCGCATGGGCCCCTGACGTCTGACAACGACTGACCGCTCTACTGCTTGCCGGACGGGCTCATGGTGCCGGAGTGCGGCGGCATGCCGGAATGCGAGCCCGACATGCTATCGTTCGAACCAGGGTTGGCGGACGGTGTCGAGGAGCCTGACTCCTCGCTGATGCCAAGCTTCGCCTCGGTCTGCTCGTCGAGCCGTCCGCTCTGCTGCAGGTTGTTCCTCTTCTGGAAAGTCTTCAGCGCGGTTTCGGTCGCCGGCCCGTTGACGCCGTCAATCTTGCCTTTGTAGAGGCCTTGGGATTGCAACTTCTGCTGTGCCTGCATCATCTCGCTATGGTCGGCGCTGGTGTCGGCGGCGAACGCCACGCTGCCGAGCGTCAGAGCTGCTGCGGAAACAGCGGCGATAATCAGAGTCCGCATCGTCGTCTCCTGGAATAGGGGATCCCTGCGAGACAAACACCGCGCGACGGGTGATGAGGTCCCGATCCGGGGGCAATGACCGAAAAATGTTCGAGTCCAGGCGCGGGCCCGGGCAAGGCCTTTGTTTTCGCCGCAGCGGCGGCGACCACGAGACGCGGAACGATCTCGCCCCAGCTCATCTTCGCCTGCGGCGCGCGCGCGGCAACGTTTTCCGCTCATCGGCGGCGCGCTGCGGTGCGCATTGGGACGCTCGGGAACAGCACCTTCCGACATCCCGTTGCCTCCTCAGTCGGAAGCGCGGGCGTCGCGCCGGCATCATGCGGCGAGGCGGCTTGCGCATGCTATTGCGCGATGGAGGTTGCAATGGTCACGCTACATGGGGAACACCGTGAATGGCTAACCGGCACGACGGTAACACCGCTTTCTGAAACCGCCGCGGCAATTGCCGTGATTGTTCTGGCCGTTCTCGGGCTGTTGAATGTCGCGCCCAATGCCATGGTGGCGATCGCCACGATCATTGTCGGCGCGGCGATGCTGCTGCAAGGCGCGCAAGTGGTCGGCGAGTATACGCGCTGGGCTACGTCCGGCAGCGCCGACGCCGTCCCGGGAGCCGTCGGCGGCGTCACGCTCGACTTCCTGACGGGCGGGGTCGGCATCGTTCTCGGCATTCTCGCGCTCTTTGCCCAAACTCCGACGCTCGCGCCGGCGGCGCTCATCGTCTTCGGCGGGACGCTGCTGCTCACCGGCACGGCGACGGCGCGCCGGACCCTGCTGCCGGGCGCGCCGACCGAGGCGCCCGGCGCCGATGCGGCCGAGCTCGTCGCCACGCAGATGGCGAGCGTTGCCTCGGGCGCGCAGGTGATGTTGGGCATCGCCGCGATCGTGCTCGGCATTCTCGCGCTGGTGCCGATCCATGCGATGGTCCTGACGCTGGTCGGTCTGCTCGCCGTCGGCAGCGCCATCCTCGTTGTCGGCATCGTCTCCGGCGGTGTTGCCGTGGTCGAGGCAAGAGCCTGAGAGGGCCCGACTTCGCTGTCGGAGCTGCGACGGTATTTCGAGGAACGGCGCCGGCTTTACGCCGGCGCCGCCTGTACTCAGGCGATGATCCGGTCCCCCTCCCAGATGCCGAGGATCACGGTGGCGCCGCCGTGATCGGCGAGGAGATAGGGATCCAAGAGGACGCGCTCCTGATAGAGTTCGCCGACACGGAACGTCACTTCGGGAAGCTGGGCCTTGAGCCGCATCGCCCGGCCGTGGATCTCGGGATGTAGGTCATCGAGCGGCGTCGCGTCGCGCTCGCGCCACGCGGCGGGTCCGCGGCTGGGCACCAGCATCGGCACCGCGACGAGCCCCAGGGTCGCGAGCAGCACAACGAGCCCGCCGTCCGGCGTGCCGCTGTCGGCGAGCAGCATGAACCCGCTCACGCCCAGCGCGAGGCCGATGGCCTGCGCCAGCAGCATGCCGCCGCGATGCCGATAGCGCCAGCTCGGCGCGTGCCGCAGCACCTGTTCGGCCTTGTGCCGCTCGAGGCGGTCATAGTCGAGGCGGGCGATGCCGCTCGCCGCGCAAGCGGCGGCGAGAACGTCATCGGCCGAGGGGGCGAGAATGACGCCATCGAAAGGCATGGAAGGAGGCTCCTTCAGAATGCAGTGGTCGATACGCGATGAACGCCCTGCGCCGCGAAGCATCGCCGCGCGTCCCATGCGTCGACCCTAGGCGCTCGTGAGTTTTTTGTGCTCCCGGCTCGCGCGGCGCCCGCCTATTTCCCCGGCGCGCCGCCGCCGCTTTGCGCCTCGGAGCCGGGCGGGTGCCGCGCGAAGGCGCGGGCGCAGGCGTTGTTCGATCCCAATCCCGTGTCGGCGAGGGCCAGAACCGCGGCCGGCGGGAAGACGATGCCCAGCCCCACCGCGGCGCCGAGCCGCGCCAGGAGGCCGGTCGGATTGATCGAGAATTGCGGCTTGGCGAAGGTGCCGCGCGCTAGGATCGGCGTGCGCAGGCTCAGCGGCACCGGCGTCTTGTTGTAGGGATCGAGGTCGAGATAGAGCGTCTCCGACGCGAAATTGACATTGCCCGAACCGACGATCTCGGTATCGGAGGTATCGAAAAGGAGCGTCGTCGCGGTGGCGACCCCGTCCTTGACGTCGAAGTGCGACACGAGGCAGTTGATGGGCAGCGCCTTGTCGCCTTTGAGCAGGACGCCGAGCGTCTCCAGAACATCGATCGGCGCCAGCTTCTGCATCAGCTGGCTGAACTCGCCATGCTGCATGAAGATTCCGGCTTCGCCGTCCATGCGCCCCAGGAACTGGCGCAGCGAGACGCCGGTCGTGCGGATCTTCATGTCGCCGCCGAGTATGCCGCGCGTCTTCCGCAACGGCCCCGGCATGCCCGGGCGGTCGAACAGCTGCTGCAGATTGACTTGGCTCAGCGAGAGATCGGCGTCGAGGCGCGGCGCTCCTTCCTTGACCCAGGGGGTGAAGTGGCCGTTGAGCGCGAGGTCCCCGGAGGCGACATGGAAGCGGAGCGGCTTCAGCGTGAGCTCGCCTTTGGCAAGGCTGAGGCCGAGCGTCACGGCCTGCAGCGGCACCCCGCCGCTCGACCGGATTCGCGTGCCGTAGAAGTCCAGCTGTGCGTCGACATCGGGCAGCTTGTGGACGGGGATCGGCATGTCGGGGATGACGCGGCCACCCGGCGCATGCGACGGCGGCGCCATGCCGGCCTTGGTCGGCCGCCCGCCCACCGCGCCCATGAAATCCGCGAGGTCGAGATAGCTCGACGTGAAGTTGGCGGTGAGCCGCGGAACTCGCGTGTTGGTGTTGATGGCGATGCCGCCTTCGAGGTCGCTGGCGCCGAGCTTGAGGCTCATCGCGTCGAGCCGCCAATCGCCCTGGCCGCCCTCGAGCTTTGCCGTGCCGCGGAACGCCGGCAAGGCCGGCAACGGGACGCCGAGCTTGTCGGACAGCGCGTCGAGCCCTTCTCCGGCGAGCGACAGGCGAAGATCGACGCCGGAGAAGTCGAGGGGCTCCGCAACCTGTCCGTTGATGTCGAGCGTCATGCCGCTGAGCGAGCCATGGAGCGTCACGGGATAGGGCGTCGTCGAGCTGCGCAGCATGGCAAGCGGCCCGACCGTGGCCGCGAGCTTGGCCGGCATGTCCTGGAAACGGCCCTCGCCGTCGACCTTGACGGGCCCCCTGGCGTCGGGCGCGGCGAAACTGAGCGCCGCCACGTCGATCTCGGTACGGGCGTTGGTGCGGCCATTGTGCCAGCGCAGCGCGCTGTCGTGGACGACGAGTTGCTGCAGCACGGGGAAATGCTTGCGCTTCTTCGGCGCGGCATTGGAGAATTTCCAATTGCCGACGCCTTCGGCGTTGGTCTCCAGCAGCAGGCTTGCACCCTCGACGTCGGCGAGCGCGATGCGCGTCGGACCCGTGACGAGGCTCCACGGGTAGAGCTCGATCTCGAGCCGCCGGGCGTTCAGCATGTCGGGCGCCGTGCCCCAGGGCGCGTTCGCCACCCTGACACCCTCCGCCACGATCCGCGTCGGTGAGCCCCAGGCAATGGAGAGCCGGCCGCTGAGGGTGATCTGCCGCCCCATCGCCGCGCTCACCGGGTGCTCGATCGCCCAGGCCACGACCGGGCCGCTGCCAATCCACAGCACCAGCCCCGCCGCGGCGAAGAGCGCAACAACCGCCGCCAGCACCCAACCGGCAATTCTGAAACGGCGCATCCTCCCCCTTCTGTGGGAGGAAACGCTCGACGGCGCGATGCGTCGCCGTCATCAGGGCGCAACAATCACGCTTCCGTGGGAAGTTGTCACGCCGCGCGTTGTCACGTTATCGCCATAAACCCACCTTACCTTCCCTCCGCGCCGTTCGCCGCGACGGCGCGGGCTTTACGGATGCCGTGCGATGCCGCAGTTCCGCTTTACCTGCCAGCGCCATCAGCGGTGGTTTCTCGAATTGGCAGCGGAGGCGGGCTGCACCGATCCGGCAAAGCTCGATGAGCTCCGAGGCAAGATCCTCGCCTGGCTCTCGGCCCGGTATCCCCGCCACGTCCTCGACCATTTCAACGAAGGATCCTGTCTTCCCTGCAAGCTTCATGCGGCCCATGTCGACGTTGCCGAAATCGTGCGGATCGTCGTGGAGCATGCCCGTCGCCTCGCCCGCGAGCAGCCTTGACCCCTGCGAAAGTGCGATGGCGCGACGGCCGCCGAGGGTTCCCGGCGGCCGTCCCGTCCGTCACGCGTGGCGATGCCAGCCGTGATGCGGCGCGAACAGCGCGTTCGCCGCCTGCTGCTGCGCCGGCGTCAGCGCGGCATAGAGCGGCTTGAACGCCGCCAGGAACCGCGCCTGGTTCTGCGCCCGCACCGCGGCGAAGTCGCTGCGGAGGCTGACGCGCTGGAGCGCGTCCAACGGCCGCTTCTGCTGGCGGGCATTCAT
>DASQSR010000273.1:0-4986 GCA_035642295.1 Allostellaceae bacterium
CACCACGACATCGACTTCCGCATTCCCGAGCTGCCAGAGAAGATGGCATGGGAGCAGCTCGTCGACACGGCGAGCGACAGCGGCTTCGGCGCCGACGGCCGGCTCTTTTCGGCCGACGAGGTGTTCCCCCTGAAAGCACGCTCTTTCGCCCTCTTCATCAACCGCGCCGCGGAGCGATCGGCGCCGAACGGCATGCTGAGGCGCGAGGCGCCGCCCACGGGGCTGCCTGTCGAGCTGGTGTCGCCGCCGGTGCCGCCCGAGCGCGCAGGAGACGAGGATGAGACGTCACCGTGAGCTGCCTTTCGGTGCCGAGCCGGTTGCGGGCGGCGTGCGGTTCCGCCTCTGGGCACCTGCGGCGCAAGCCGTTGCGCTCAGCCTCGAGGGCGCCGTGGCGCTGCCGATGCGGCGGGAGGAGGGCGGCTGGTTCACGCTCGTCACCGACGCGGCGCGCGTCGGCAGCCGCTACCGCTTTCTCGTCGACGGTTTCGCCGTGCCCGATCCCGCATCGCGCCACCAGCCCGAGGATGTGCACGGCCCGAGCGAGGTGATCGACGCCCGGAGCTATGACTGGGGCGATGCGGCGTGGCAGGGACGGCCCTGGGAAGAGATCGTGCTCTACGAACTGCACACCGGCAGCTTCTCCGAGCGCGGTGATTTCGCGGGTGTCGCAAGCCGGCTCGACCATCTCGTCGAGCTCGGCGTCACCGCCGTCGAGCTGATGCCGGTGGCCGATTTCCCGGGTCGGCGCAATTGGGGGTATGACGGCGCTCTTCTCTTTGCGCCCGATGCGCGGTACGGCCGTCCGGATAGCTTGAAGCGACTCGTCGACGCCGCCCACGGGCGCGGTCTCGCCGTCTTTCTCGATGTCGTCTACAACCACTTCGGCCCGGAGGGCAATTATCTCCACCGCTACGCGCCGGCCTTCTTCACGGAGCGCCATCACACGCCCTGGGGCGCGGCGATCGATTTCACCGTGCCGGAGGTGCGGCGCTTCTATATCGAGAATGCGCTCTACTGGCTCGAGGAGTTCAACATCGACGGGCTGCGCTTCGATGCCGTCCATGCCATTCTCGACGACAGCCCGAAATCGATCCTGGTCGAGCTCGCCGAAACCATCCGCGCCGCCTTCGCCGGCCGCCGTCCGGTTCATCTTGTGCTCGAGAACGACAAGAACGAGGCGCGCCTGCTGGCGCCCGGTCTCTTCACCGCGCAGTGGAGCGACGACATCCATCATGGCTTGCGCGTGCTCACCAGCGGCGCGCGCGAAGGCTACTATGCCGATTACGCGGCGAATCCGGCCGACCGCCTCGGCCGCGCCCTGGCGGAGGGCTTTGCCTATCAGGGCGAGCGCTCGGAGCATCGCGATGCGCCGCGCGGCGAGCCTTCGGCACATCTGCCGCCGACCCGCTTCATCGGCTTCATCCAGAATCACGACCAGGTCGGCAACAACGCTTTCGGCACTCGGCTGTCGAAGCTCGCCGCGCCGCAGACGATTCGCGTCGCCGCCGCGGTCCTGCTGCTGAGCCCGGAGATCCCGCTGCTCTTCATGGGCGAGGAGTGGGGCGCCGAGCAGCCCTTCCCCTTCTTCTGCGACTTCGGTCGCGAGCTCGCTGAGACGGTGCGCGAGGGAAGGCGGCGCGAATTCGCCGGATTTCCCGAGTTCCGCGACCCCGAGGCGCGCTCGCGCATTCCCGATCCCTGCGCTGCCGAGACCTTCGCCAGCGCCGTCCTCGACTGGACGACGCTGCGGCGTCCGCCGCACGATGACTGGCTCAACTGGTACAAGGAAATGCTCGCGCTGCGCCGGCGCGAGATCGTGCCGCGTCTCGTCGGCGCTCCCGGCGGAGCCGGGCAGTGGCGGGGCCTCGGTGAGCGCGCCCTCGAGGTTTCCTGGCGCATGGGCGACGGATCGCTTCTGTGGCTTTATGCCAATTTCGCCGCGGAGCCGGTGCCGCTCCCGGCACCTCCGCGCGGCCGTCTGCTTCATGCCACCGGCACGCCGGAGGCGACGGCGCTGGCGCCGCGCTCGGTCGCATTCTTTCTCGAGGAGTCTCCGGCATGACTGCTGCCGATCAGCGGCTGGTGCGCCTCGCGCGGCTTGCCGGGGTCGCCGCGGACTATCGCGATGCCCGGAACACGCTCTGCCGCGTGCCGCTCGACACGGTGCGCGGCGTTCTTGCCGCCATGGGCATCGATGCGAGCACGCCGGGCGCTGTCGAAGCGGGGAGTGCCGCGCTCGAGGCGGCGGAATGGGACGCGCTGTTGCCGCCGGTGGCGACCACCGTCGCCGGCGCCGGTGCGGGCGTGCCGATCGTCGTCGACGCCGGTAGCGACGGCACGGTCGCATGGCGTCTCCACTGCGAGAGCGGCGAGGAGCGCAGCGGCACCGTCGAGATCGAACCCCTCACCGTGCTTGCCGAACGGCGCGAGCGTCACCGGCGGCGGCAGCGGCTATTGCTGCCGGTCGGCAGGACGACGCCGCCCGGGTACCATCGCCTCAGCGTCGCTCTCGGTGGCGAGCAGGCGGAGACCTTGCTGGTCGTCGCGCCGCGGTTCTGCTACCAGGCGCCGGCACTGGCCGCAGGCCGCGCCTGGGCGCTGACCACACAGCTCTATTCGCTCCGCTCGGCGCGCAACTGGGGCATCGGCGACTTCAGCGATCTCTCGCTTCTCGCCGAAGCCGCGGCACGGCACGGAGCCGGCGCCCTCGGCATCAACCCGCTGCACGCCTTGTTCCCCGCGGCGCCTGGCCATATCAGCCCTTATTCGCCGTCGAGCCGGCTCTTCCTCAACCCGCTCTACCTCGACCTTGCCGCGGTGCCGGATTTTGCCGGCGACGCTCCAGCGGAGGCGCTCGCGGCGGCGCGCGCCGGCGACCTCGTCGACTACGCGCGCGTGGTCGCGCTGAAGCGTCCGGCCTTCGAGGCCTGCTATCGGGCCTTCGCCGCGCGCCATCTTGGCGCCGCTCCGACCGCGCGCGGCGCCGACTTCCGCCGCTTCCAGAGCGAGGGCGGCCGCGCGCTCGAGCGCTTTGCCGTGTTCACCGCGCTGCACGAGGACATGCTCGCCCAGGGCGCCGGCTTCTCATGGCAGGATTGGCCGGCACCGCTGCGCCAATCCCACTCCGCGGCCGTGGCGCGCTTTGCCGTCGAGCAGCGCGACCGCGTCGAGATGCACCAGTATCTGCAATGGGAAGCCGATCGGCAGCTCGCCGGGGCCGCTGGTGCCGGCGTCGCGGCAGGACTGTCGCTCGGTCTCTACCGTGATCTCGCCGTCGGCGTCGACCCCAACGGCGCCGAAGCCTGGGACGATCCCGGCATGATGGTGACGGGCGCCACCGTCGGCGCGCCGCCCGACATTCTCAATTTGAAGGGACAGGACTGGGGGCTGGCGCCGGTCAATCCGGTGGCGCTCCGGCGTGCGGAGTTTCAGCCCTTCATTGCCGCACTGCGCGCCAATATGCGGCATGCCGGCTTGCTGCGCATCGATCACGTGATGGCGCTGATGCATCTCTATTGGGTGCCGCGCGGCGCGGGGCCGGCGGAAGGCACCTATGTCACCTATCCCTTCGAGGCGCTGCGCCACATTCTGCAGCTCGAAAGCGAGCGCCGGCGCTGCGCCGTCATCGGCGAGGATCTCGGCACCGTGCCCGAGGGATTCCGCGAGGTCATGGCGCAAGCGGGCGTGCTGTCCTATCGGTTGATGCTGTTCGAGCGTGACCGGGACGGCGGCTTCCTCGCGCCCGGCCTCTATCCCGAGCTGGCGAGTGCCGCCTTCTCGACGCATGATCTCGCGACGGTCCGCGGCTTCTGGCTCGGCCGCGATCTCGAGCATCGGCGCGAGCTCGCCCTCTACCCCGACACCGAGGCCGGCGAGCAGGAGCGGCGCGACCGGCGGCGCGACCGGCGCTTGCTGCTCGAGGCGCTGATCGCCGCGGATGCGCTGCCGCCCGCGGCGATGAAGCGCCTGCTGCCGAAGGACGACCATCCGGTGTTCGAGCCGGAGCTGATCGAAGCGGTGCAGCGCTTTCTCGGCGCGAGCCGCGCTGCGCTCGTGCTGGTGCAGATCGAGGACGTGCTGGGCGAGATCGAGCAGGCGAACCTGCCCGGCACGGTCAACGAACATCCCAACTGGCGGCGCCGTCTCGCCCGCGCCCTCGACGAGATCCTCGTCGATCCCGAATTTGCCCGGGTCGCCGCGGCGCTGCGCGAAGCCCGGGGCGCGCCGTGAGCGCGGCGCCGCGCGCGACCTATCGGCTGCAGTTCAACCGCGACTTCACCTTTGCCGACGCTGCGGCGCTGGCCGACTATCTCGGCGATCTCGGCGTCAGCCATGTCTACGCATCGCCCTTCTTGAAGGCGCGGCCGGGATCGACGCATGGCTATGACATCATCGACCACAACGAGCTCAATCCCGAGATCGGCACCGCCGCCGATTTCGCGGCGCTGACCGATCGGCTGAAGCAGCGCGGCATCGGGATCATCCTCGATTTCGTGCCCAATCATATGGGCATCGACCGGGACAATGCCTGGTGGCTCGACGTGCTCGAGTGGGGGCGCGCCTCGCCCTATGCCGAGTTCTTCGACATCGATTGGCGCGGCAGCCGACCCGATCTCGCCGGCAAGGTGCTGCTGGCGGTTCTCGGCGCGCCTTACGGCACCGCTCTGCAAAAAGGCGAGATCCGGCTGCGATTCGACGCCAAGGAAGGCAGTTTCAGTGCCTGGTATTACGACCACCGCTTCCCGATCGCTACCTACCGCTACGCGCCGTTGCTGCGCGATGCTGGTGTCGACGCAGAGGGACGCGCGCTGCTGTCGCCGCTGGCGGAAGCCTTTGCCCGCCTGCGCGAGCCGCGCAGCTGGCGGCGCTACGCCGCCGTCCATGCCGAGGGCACGCGGCTCAAGGCCGAGCTCGCAGCGCTGGCGCAGCGCGCCCCGGCGATCGCCGCGGCGCTGGCCCGTGCCGCCGAGCGGGTCAACGGCGAGC
>DASQSR010000274.1:0-8355 GCA_035642295.1 Allostellaceae bacterium
TGGCGACCACTTGTCCCATCAGTCGCATGCGGAGATCGTCCGCCGGCTGGCCGCCGAGCAGCGCCTCGCCATAGGCGATGAGCCCGGCGCGCAGATCGACGATCGCCTTGCGCAATCGCGCGCCGAGAGACACGGGCAGCACGAGATGGCTTACCGTCGCCGTCATGATGATGCCGAGGCCGATCTCCGTCAGGCGTGCGACGGCGATGTAGAAGGCGTTCCCGGGAGCGAGAGCGCCCGGAATGCCGACGACGGCCGCGGTGTAACCGGCGAGGACGAAGCCGTAGGCGGCAAAGTTGCGCGCGTATTTGGCGGCGAAGGTGCAGAACCCGAGCCATACCGCCAGCGCGCCGATGAACAGCACGCGCTCCTGGGCGAAGAGCGCGACGAGCAAAAGCGCTATCGCGGCACCGACCACGCTGCCGATGAGGCGATGGAAGCTTTTGGCGAGGACCAGGCCGCTCGCCGGCTGCGCGACGATGAACACCGTGAGGAGCGACCATTTCGGCTGGTCGAGATTGAAGGCGAAGGCGACGAGCAGCGCGAGCAGCGCCGACAGCGTCGTCTTGGCCGCGAATATCCAGGGAATCCAGGTCCCGCGGATCGGCGGCTCTGTGCTTGGACAATCCGCAGCAGGCGAGGCGCCGGCGCGCGCGACGTCGTCGCCGCCCGTCGCGGGCGGCGACGGAGAAGGCGGCGAAACGCCCCTTCTCCGATCGTCCGACTGCAGGCGAAGCACAATCATCCCCTGCTTTCAGGGGATGTTCTCGACCACCATCTCCCAGACGTCGTGACCTTTGCCCTGCAGCACGGCCCTCGCGCTGTAGACCGCCATCCCGACGACCGCCTCCGGCGACATGAAGGGCGAGGGCGGCATCACCAGCTGCATCGGCTTCACCTTCACGTGCAGCAACGCCGGACCGGGCTGCGCGAGCCAGCTCTGGACGGCTTCCTCGAGGTCGCCCGCCTTCGCGACGCTGCGTCCCCAGAGACCGACCGCCTTCGCCACCTCGCCGAAATCGGGGTTCTTCAAGTCGGTGTAGACCGGCACCAGGCCGGCAGCCTTCTGCTCGATATCGACGAAGCCGAGGTGCCCGTTGTCATAGACGGCGATCTTGATCGGCAGGTTCTCCTGCACCACCGTCAGGAGCTCGCCGAGCAGCATCGAGAACCCGCCGTCGCCCGCGAGGCAGATCACTTGCCGTCCCGGCTGGCATTTTTGCAGTCCGAGCGCCGATGGCATCCCGTTCGCCATCGTGCCGTGCAACAGGCTCGCAAAGGTCCGGCGCTTGCCGCCAGTCTCGATGTAGCGCAGCATCCACACCGCCGCCGTCCCGTCATCCGCCGCGAACAAGGCGTCGGGGGCCGCATGCTTGTTGATGTATTTGGTCAGGTAGGTGCCGGAAATGGCGGCGTCCGGGCCCGACACGGTCTCGGCCTTGGCTGTCGCAACGTCTTTCTGGTGGCGCGCCAGATGCGCCGCCAGGAACGCATTGTCCTCATGCTGCTTGAGGCGCGGCAGCAAGGCTTCCAGCGTCGGCTTGATATTGCCCACCGCCCCGATCTTCACCGGATGCCGCCGCCCGATATGCGTGGGATCGGCGTCGATTTGCAGGATCGTCGCCTTGTCGGGATAGAATTGCGTCCAGGCGAAATCCGCGCCAAGCAGGAGCAGCACGTCGCAATCGAGGATGGCGTGATAACCGGCGGCGCCGCCGATGATGCCGGTCATGCCGACATTGTAGGGATTGTCGTATTCGACGAAGTCCTTGCCGCGCGAGGTGTGGGCCATGGGCGCTTTCAGCCGCGCCGCCGTTGCGACCACCTCGTCATGCGCGCCGGCGCAGCCGGCGCCGGCATAGACGGTGATCGCCGTGCTCTTGTTCAGAATGGCGGCGATCTCGTCGAGATCGGCGTCGCTCGGGCGCATGACCGGACGCCGCGCGTGAACCGTATAGGGCGGCTCGTCTTGCGCTGCGGCATTGGCGACGTCCGCCGGCACGACCAGCACGGCGACACCTCGCTTCGTCAGGGCCGCCTGGCAGGCGGCGACCGTCTTTCGGCGGGCCTGCTCCGGCGTCAGGATCATCTCGCAGAAGACGCTGCAGCCGCCGAACACCTCGTCGAAGTCGACCTCCTGGATCGACTCGAAGCCCAGATCCTGCCGCACGATCTGTGTTGCGATCAGGAGGACCGGGGCGCGATTGCGATTGGCCTCATAGAGACCATTGATGAAGTGGAGGCTGCCGGGGCCGCAGCTGCCGGCGCAGGCGGTGAGACGCCCGGTGAACTGCGCTTCGGCGCCCGCCGCGAAAGCGCCCGCCTCTTCATGGCGCATATGGACAAAATCGATCTCGCTGCGGTCGATGGCATGCGCGATGCGGTTCATCGTGTCGCCGACAATGCCGTAGCACGTCTTCACGCCGGCCGCTTGCAGCGTCTCGACCACCAGATCGGCCACTCGTTTGCTCATGACAAAAGCTCTCCTGTTTCGATGGGTGCGATGTCAGTGCTGGTAGTGGTCTGCGTCCGGCCGGACCTTGCCGCGGAACACGCCGTAGCTGATCGCCGTGTAGAGCAGCAGCAGCGGGAAGACGAACACCCCGCCCCAGAACATGAAGGCGAGGCTCGCCTGCGGCGCCGCGGCCTCGTCGATGGTGATGGAGAACGGGATCATGTAGGGCCAGAACGAGATCGCGAGCGTGCCGAACGCCGCCGCAAAGATCAGCGCTACCATCGCGAAGGGCATGGCGTCCCAGCGGTGCCGCAGGCTGGTTCTCAGGCGGATCGCCGCAAACACGCCGAGCGCCGGGAAAACGAGCAGATAGGGCCGCTCGAGCCAGCGCCCCATGACCGGAAGGTGCTCGGCGAGCGCATAGGCGAAGACGACGAGCAGGAAGAGAAGCAGGCCAAGCGCGAGGCGCGGAACCAGGCGATAGCCAAGCTCCTGCATCTCGCCTTCGCCTTTGCGAACGAGCCAGGCGGCGCCGAGCAGCGCGTCGCCGACGCAGAGGCCAACTCCGCACAACACTGCAAAGGGGCTGAGCCAGCCGAAATCGCCGCCGGTGTAGCGACCCGCGGCGATCGGCAGCCCCTCGACGAGAGCGCCGACCATCAGCCCCTGGATGAACGCCGCCGCCAGCGACCCGCCGACGAAGCCGGCATCCCAGACCCAGCGCAGCCGCTCGGTCTTCTCACGGTACTCGAACGCGACACCGCGCAGGATCAGCCCCGCCAGCATCAGCAGCAGCGGCAGGTAGAAGGCCGGGAGCAGCGTCGCATAGGCGAGCGGAAAGGCGCCCCAGAGCACCACCCCGGCCACCACCAGCCAGGTCTCGTTGCCATCCCATACCGGCGCTATCGCGCTCATCATCGCGCGCCGCTGCTCTTCGCCGCGCGAGAGGCCGAAGAGAATGCCGACACCGAGGTCGAAGCCGTCGAGCAGGACGTAGAGGAGAATGCTGATCGCCAGCACGGCGACCCAGAACAGGATCATGGCGATTCTCCCGCCGCGGCGTGGGGCGAGGCCGGCGAGAGCCGCTGCCCGGTGGAAAGCGCGGCGCCGGGCGGCAGGACCAGCCTTCCCACCGGCCCGGCGCGCAGCAGGCGGTAGATGTAGAAGACGCCGAAGCCGAAAATGAAGCTGTAGATCGCGCAGAACACCACCAGCGAGACCGCCGCGGCGCGTGCCGTCAGGAACGGCGTTACGGCGTCGGCGGTGCGCAGCACGCCGTACACCGTCCAAGGCTGGCGCCCGACCTCGGCGGTGAACCAGCCGGTGAGGATCGCGATGAAGGGCAACGGGAAGCTGAGGAACGCCGCCCACAGGAACGGCCGGTTCCACCGCACCGCGTGGCGCCGCCGCGCCAGGTAGGATCCGCCCCAGGCGATCAGCAGCATGGCGACCCAGCAGCCGACCATGATCCGGAAGGCGAAGAACGGGATCAGCACCGGCGGCCGGTCGGCCGTCGGGAAATCGGTGAGCCCGACCTCCTTGGCGGTGAAGCTCATGCTGCCGATCAGGCTGCCGAGCACCGGGATCGAGAGCGCATAGCGGTTGGTTTCCGCCGCCGGGTCCGGGAGCGCGATCAGCACTTCGCTCGCCGGCTGCTCGTCATGCCAGCGTCCTTCGATCGCGGCAAATTTCGCCGGCTGGTCGTCGTGGACGTAGTCGCCGGTGAGGTGGCCGAACAGGAGCTGCACCGGCAGCAGCACGGCCGCCAGGTTCAGCCCCATGCGCAGCATGATGCGTGCCTCGGCCCTGGCCATCCCGCGCAACAGGTACCAGGCGCCGGTCGCAGCGACGCAGAACGCGCCCGTCAGGTAGGCGCCCAGCAGCATGTGCGGAAACCGCACCCACACGATCGGGCTGAAGATGATCTTGGCCCAATCGGTGGGGACGAAGGCGCCGTTCTCTACCGCATATCCGACCGGCACCTGCATCCAGCTGTTGTTGACCATGATCCAGAAGGCGGACAGCGTCGTGCCGAGCGCCACCATCGCGGTCGAGAACAGGTAGAACCACGGCGCCACGCGAGCGCGGCCGAACAGCAGCACGCCGAAGAAGCTCGCCTCGAGCGCGAAGGCGGTGAAGCCCTCATAGGACAGCAGCGGCCCCTGAATCGGGCCGGACATGCGCGCCAGCTCGCTCCAGTTGGAGCCGAACTGGAACGCCATGACGATGCCCGAGACGACGCCGAGCCCGAAGGCCACGCTGAAGATCTTGAGCCAGAACTCGAAAACAATGCGATAGGCCGGGCGCCCGGTCGCGAGCGAGAGCGCTTCGACGACTGTCAGCCACGCGGCGAGGCCGATGGTGAACGACGGAAAGATGATGTGGAAGGAGACGGTGAACGCGAATTGCAGCCGCGAGAGGATGAGCGCCGAGAGATCCATCGCTGGAGTCCTTTTGTCCTAGCCTCCTTGCCCGCCGACCGGGGCACCACCGCAGGCTCACCGCGGCAGAAGATTGACCTTCGCCAGGTCGATCAGCTCCGTCGCGCGGCCGTCGAGCACGGCTTTCATCATGAACATGCCGAAATGATAGGCTTCGTCGGCCGTCGTCTTGGGCGGCATCGCCAACTCCTGGCGGGCGCTCACGACATCGACCAGCGCCGGCCCCTCATGGCGCAGCGCCTCGGCGAGAGCCGCCTCGAGATCCTGCGGCTTCTCGACCCGGATGCCCTTGACGCCCATCGCCTCGGCCATGGCAGCGAAGTTTGGGTTCTGCAGCTCGCAACCGGTATCGAGAAAGCCATTGGCCATCTGCTCCATCTGGACGAAGCCCAGGGTGCCGTTGTTGAGCACGATGACTTTCACCGGCAGCTTCATCTGGCTGAGGGTGATGAAGTCGCCCATCATCATGGTGAAGCCGCCATCGCCGGACATCGAGATCACCTGCCGCCCGGGGAACGCCGCCTGGGCGCCCATCGCCTGCAGCATGCCGTTGGCCATCGAACCGTGGCTGAACGAGCCGACGATCCGGCGCTTGCCATTGACCTCGAGATAGCGCGCCGTCCAGATGATCGGCGTGCCGACGTCGCAGGTGAAGATGGCGTCGTCGCTTGCCAGCTTGCTGACCAGCCGCATGACATATTGCGGATGGATGATGCCGCTGCTCGGACCGCTCTCGGCCAGCGCGTCGAGGTCGCGCCGCGCCTTGCGATAATCGTGCAGCGCAGTGTCCAGATGCCTCTCCTCGGCCTTCTGGGTGACGAGCGGCAAGAGCGCCGCGACCGTCTCCTTGATCCCGCCGAGCAGGCCGAGCTCGATGGGCGTGCGGTTGCCCAGCGCCTCGGGCCGGATGTCGATCTGCGCGATGCGCGCATGCTCCGGAAAGAAGGGCCGATAGGGAAAGTCCGTGCCGAGCAGCAGCAGCGTGTCGCAGTTCTTCATCGCGGCATAGCCGGAGGCGAAACCGACCAGCCCGGTCATGCCGACATCATAGGGGTTGTCGTATTCGAGATGCTCCTTGCCGCGAAAGGCATGGACAATCGGCGCTTTGAGCTTGGCTGCGAGCGCCACGACCTCGTCATGAGCGCCGGCGCAACCAGCGCCACAGAAGAGCGTGACGCGCGCCCCCTCGTTCAGGATCGCAGCCAGGTGGCGCAGATCCTCGTCGCTGGGACGCACCACCGGCTTGGACGGGATGAGCCAGCGCGGCACGGTGGCGTCGAGCGGCTTCAACGCGACGTCGCCCGGGATTACCACCACCGCGACGCCGCGCTTGGCAACCGCGACGCGGATGGCGCGCGTCAGGATCTGCGGCAGCTGCTGCGGATTCGAGACCAGCTCGACATAATGGGAGCATTCCTTGAACAGGCTTTCCGGATGGGTGGCCTGAAAATAGTCGATGCCGATCTCGCTGCTGGGGATGTGGGCCGCGATGGCCAGCACCGGCACGCCGCTGCGCTGGCAGTCGAAAAGGCCGTTGATGAGATGGAGGTTGCCTGGGCCGCAGCTGCCGGCGCAGACCGCCAGCTCGCCGGTGACATGGGCTTCGCCGCCGGCCGCGAAGGCACCGCCTTCCTCATGCCGGACATGGATCCATTCGATGGTCTTGCGGCGCCGCAACGCATCGGTCAGTCCGTTCAGGGAATCGCCGACCACGCCGTAGATCCGCTTCACTCCGGCGGCTTCCAGCGCCTCGGCTAGGAATTGGGCTGCGGTTCTCGGCATGTCGACTCTCCAATAGAGAATGGGGCGGTTTGGGGCTTCACGGATCGGCATACGGCTCCGGCTGCGGCTCCGCGTGTCACCGCGGGGCCGCACGGTGGCCGGTTTCGCGCACGAACAGGCTGACGACGATGGCGAGCAGGATCGCCGCCATCCAGAACAGGCCGGCGCCGCGGAAATGCGCCAAGTGGTCGGGCGTGGTTTCCAGCGTCCGGCCGAGCAGACCGCCGAAGATCGGTCCGATCAGGGCTGAGATGCCAAACACCAGGAAATTCTGCGCGCCGGTGGCCGAGCCCTTCACCTCGTCCGGATTGGCTTCCTTTATGATCGTGTAGGGGATCATCGCGACGCCCGAAGCAACGCCGAACAGGAGCATCCCGATCTCCACCGGCAGGAGCCGCGGCAGCAGCGTGATCTGGGCGACCATGACCAGCATCGCCGCAGCGCCGCCGATCAGCACCGGCTTGCGCAGTCCGATACGGTCGGCCAGCCACCCCATCAGCGGGCAGCCGACGACCCAGCCGAGCGGCACCATCGAGATCACCGTCACGGCATGCCGGAAATCGAGCGCCGCATCGTGCTGGAAGAAAGCGACGCCCCAGGTCATGTCGCCGATCGTGGTCGGCGTGAACAGCAGCCCGGCAATCAGGCCGCAGAGATAGGACTGCGGATTGCCGAACACGACCGCATAAGGCTTGAGCAACCCTCCGCGCGCGGTTCCTGCGGTCTGCGCATTGCCCGGCGTGATGACGAAGAGCAATGCGGCGAGCAGCAGCCCGGCGATACCGAAGAAGATCCAAAAGCTGGACCAGGCGAGCCCACTGGCGAGCAGCGGGCCGACTACGAATTGCCCGGCCGAGCCGCCCAGCATTCCGAGGCATTGCGTGACGCCGATCGCGGTGGCGAGCGAGCGGGGCGAGAAGCCGCGCGAAGCCAGATAGACCGCGCCGGTGAAAGCGAAGGACGAGCCCGCGCCCTGGAGCAGCCGGCCGATATAGCCGTCGACCGAGCCGCCAAGCGCGAATGTCAGGCAGCCGGCGCCGAGGACGGCTGAGCCGAAAGCGACCGCAGAACGGGCGCCGGCCCGGTCGAGCGCCACGCCAGCCACCAGGCTGGCCACGGAATAGGTATAGTAATAGGCGCCGAGGATCGCGCTGACGCCGACCGCCGTCTCGCCGAAGGCGCCGGCAAGCTGCGGCAGCATCACCGCCGGCGAGGAGCGTACCGCATATTCGAGCACATAGAACAGCAGCGCGATGGCCCAGGCGATGACGAAGGGGCGCGTCGTCTCGGCTGCTTTGTGACGGGGCTGCGCATCCCTGCTGAGAAACATCCTTGGCCTCGTTGAACACGTGAGCTGCCCGGTGTGAAGGCGTGCACGCCGTGCTGGCGCGTCGCGTCCCACGGGAGCTTCGGTTCTCGTGCCTTAGTAGACAGCGCTTGGCACCCTCCGTCTGGTCAAATTCCATAAGACGCGGTAAATCGACATAGCGGCTGCGATCGGGGTTGGCGGCTGCGCGCTGCTTGAGGACCCGCCGCACCGGCACACCGATGGCGCGAGAAGCAACCCCGCCTGCCTGCGATCCGATCTTCGGCTCCGCACGCGCGCCCGACCCGCAGCGCGCCCGCCCGTCGCTGCTGCTTGCGCCCAGGGCGACCGGCTGCCTCGCGGCGGGGACA
>DASQSR010000275.1:0-4437 GCA_035642295.1 Allostellaceae bacterium
ACGCGCCTTAAGCGCCTTCGGTCTCCTCGACCAGCCGGCGATAGAGCGCCACGGTGGCGGCGCCGACCGCCGCTTCCGCGAGATCGCTCTCGACCATTGCGCGGCTGGCGGCCCCGAAGCGGCGGCGGAGCGCCGGGTCGCGCGCGAGCCGCTCCAGCGCTCCCGCCAGCGCCACCGCATCGTCCGGCGGTACCAGCAGTGCGTTCACCCCTTGCTGCGCGATCTCGCGGCAGCCCGGCACGTCGCTGGCGACGAGGGGCCGCCCCATCGCCGCGGCTTCGAGCAGGCTCTTCGGCAGCCCTTCGCGCCGTGACGGCAGCACCGCGATATGCGCCGCGCGCCACAGCTGGCGGATGTCCTCGATCTGACCGAGCCAGAGGGTCCCGGGAAGATCGCGCCAGCGCGCCAGGGTGGCGAGGGGAATCGAGCTCGGATTCTCCGGATCGGGCGTGCCGGCGATCCTCAGCCCCAGCTCGATGCCGCGGCGGCGCAGGAGCTGCTGCGCTTCGATGAGCGTCGCGATGCCTTTGTCGGCGAGCAGGCGACCGGCAAAACCGGCGATCACCGGCGGGGTCGGGGGCTCGGGCGCGAGGGCGAAATGCGCGAGATCGATGCCGGAGCCGCGGATCACCGCGACCCGCCCCTCGGCGGCCGGGTTGAGCGCGAGCAGCAGGCGCCGGTCGTCTTCGTTCTGAACGATGACGCGGCTGTTGGCGCGCTCGATGAGATGCGCCAGTGCCAGGCTCACCGGCCGGCGCAGCAGGCGCGCGCGCAGGCTCGGCGAGCTCGCGACGAAGCCGAAGCCGGTCACCGCGTTCACCACGGCCGGCACGCCGGCAAGCCAGGCAGCGATGCTGCCCAGCACCGCCGGCTTCAACGCGACGTGATGGACAAGGCGCGGCCGCTCGCGGTGATAGAGACGGCGAATTTCGGCGATGGCGGCAAGGCTCGCCAGCGGTCCGGCGCTGCCGCGCCGCCACCGTAGCGGGTGCAGCGCGAAGCCTTCGCCGCGGATGCGCTCGCCATGCCGGTCGACGCGCGTCGCGACGCCGACGGCGAAGCCGGCGCGTTGCGCCGCGCGCGCCATGGGCAGGCGGTGCGACCAGAAATACCAGTCCTCGGTAACGAGATAGAGGAGTTTCGGCGGCGCCGTCATTCCCGCTCCTGGCGCCAGACGCGACAGGTGGCCGCGAGGCCGTCATCGAGCCCGACGCGCGGTTGCCAGGCGAGTTGCCGGCGCGTGGCGAGATCGTCGACGCGCAGCGACGCCAACAGGCGATCGGCGGCAGCACGGCGGCCGAGCAGCGCCGCCAGCCCCCCGAGCAGCGCCGGCGGGCAGGAGAAGAGACGCGGCCGGCGGCCGAGCGCGCGGGCGATGCGCCGGGCGAGCTCCGCCGTCGACACGTCCTCGTCATCACGCAGCAGGAAAATCCCGCCCGCCGCCGCGGGATGCACCAGCGCCGTCTCGACGAGATCGAGCAGATTGTCGAGGAAGATGAAGCTGCGCCGGTTGTCGATGCGGGCGAAGGGAAGCGGCACGCCGCTGTCGACGAGGCGGAGGAGCGCGCGGAAGTTCGCCTTGACGCCGGGGCCGTAGACCAGCGGCGGGCGGAGAATCGCGAGCCTCTCGCCGGCGGCAGCACGCATCGCCACTTCGATGCGCCATTTGGCGAGTCCGTAAACGTCGCCTGGCACAGGCGCGTCATCGGCGCGGAAAGCCCGCCCCGGCGTCGCATCGCCCAGGACCTTGATCGAGCTCATCAGCACGAGGCGCGGGACACCGGCCTCCGCCGCGGCGCGCGCCAACGCTGCCGCGGTCGCCGCCTCGGCCTCGATCCAGTGCTGCTCCTCGCTGGCCGGCACATGGGCGCGGCTCGCGAGATGCACCACCGCGCGCGCCTCGGCGAGCAGCGCCGGCCAGTCGGTCCCGGGATTGAGATTGCCCAGCACCCGCGCCTCGACCGAGCGCGGCAGCGCGACGTTCCGCCGCAGCAAGGCGGTGACCCGCGCGCCGCGCGTCGCCAGGCGCTCGACCAGGGCGCGCCCGATGAAGCCGCCGGCGCCGGTGACGACGATCGCGCCGCCGCTGCCGTTTTCCGCCAAGTCTCCGCTCCTTTCCGGCGTGGGACCATAGCGGCTCCGCCGGCGATCTCATATCGCCCGGGCGCAGCTTGAGCGGGGGGTGACCCCATGCTAAGCCTCGCCCGCCCGGCCGCGACGAGTCCCGGCCGGGCCAGTCCAACCACAGCGGGATCACACGTGTCGAACAGCTCGTCCAACCGCGTCGACGTGGAGAAGCTCAGGCAGCGTTTCCTCGCGCGCGAGGCGGTGATCGGTGTCATCGGGCTCGGCTATGTCGGCCTGCCGCTCGTCGGCGCGCTGACGCAGAACGGCTTCACCGTCGTCGGCTTCGACATCGACGGCGAGAAGGTCGCCATCCTCAATGCCGGGCGCTCCTTCATCCGCCACATCCCGCACGAGACCATTGCCGAGGTAGTGCGCCAGCGCCGCTTCCGCGCGGTGACGGATTTCGCCGAGATCGCCAAGGTCGACGCCGTGCTGATCTGCGTGCCGACGCCGCTGACGCGCCATCGCGAGCCCGACCTCAGCTACATTACCGGCACCACCCGCTCGATCGCGCCGCATCTGAAGCCGGGGCATCTCATCGTGCTGGAATCGACGACCTATCCCGGGACGACGCGCGAAGTGATGCTGCCGATCCTGGAGCGCGGCGGGCTCAAATCCGGCCGCGACTTCTTCCTCGGCTATTCGCCGGAGCGCGAGGATCCCGGCAACACCCAGTACAGCACCACCAAGATCCCGAAAGTCGTCGGCGGCGACGGCGCCGATGCGCTCGCCCTGGTCACCGCGCTTTATGACCAGTTCGTCAGCCGCACCGTGCCGGTCTCGTCCTGCGAGACGGCGGAGGCGGTGAAGCTCACCGAGAACATCTTCCGCGCCGTGAACATCGCGCTCGTCAACGAGCTCAAGATGGTCTACGAGGCGATGGGCATCGATGTCTGGGAAGTGATCCGCGCCGCCTCGACCAAACCCTTCGGCTTCATGCCGTTCTATCCGGGACCCGGCCTCGGCGGCCACTGCATTCCGATCGATCCGTTCTACCTCACCTGGAAGGCGCGCGAGTACGACATCTCGACGCGCTTCATCGAGCTCGCCGGCGAAATCAACACGGGGATGCCGCGCTACGTCATCGAGCGGCTGCAATGGGCGCTCGACGAGCAGGCCGGCAAGGGGCTGAAAGGCGCGCGCATCCTCATCCTCGGCGTTGCCTACAAGAAGAATGTCGCCGATCTCCGCGAGAGCCCGACGCTCAAAATCATGGAGCTGCTCGAGGCGCGCGGCGCGAGCTTCGCCTATCACGATCCCTATGTGCCGGAGATCACGCCATCGCGCGAGCATCCGGAATTCGCCGGACGGCGCTCCGTGCCCCTCACCGAGGCGACGGCGCGCGACACGGATGCGGCGATCATCTGCACCGATCACGACGATGTCGACTACCGCCTGCTGGTTCAGCACTGCCCGTTGGTCGTTGACACCCGCAACGCCTGCGCGCGTGCCGGGGTCGCCGCCGCCCACGTGATCAAGGCTTAGGGCAGGCTCCCAACTTCGGCGCGGCGCTGCAGCAGCGCGAGAAGCGCGGCGACAGCGAGCGCGGCGAGGATCAGCGCCGGCCAAGGCGCGGCGACGGAGACGACGGCGCAAAGCACAAGGACGGCATCGCCGGCGAGGACGAGGCGCGCCACCGCCGCGTGATCGCCGTCGGCGCCGAGCGCGCGCTGGTAGAAATGGCCGCGATGCGCCTCCCAAAACCGCTCGCCCCGCAGCACCCTTCCCGCCAGGGTGAGGCTGGCATCGGCGAGATAGTAAAGCGGCAAGATGAGCGCGGGCGCCCAGAGGCCGCGCGCGGCCAGCCCCAGCAGCAGGAAACCGAGGAGATAGCCCAGCGGCACGCTGCCGACATCGCCCAGGAAGAGCCGCGCCGGATGCCAGTTCCAGCGCAGGAAGGCGAGCGCGGCGGCAGCCACCGCGAGCGCCAGCGCGGCGCTGCCGTCACCGCCGAGGCCGGCGAGCGCCGCCACCGCTGTCGCACCGATGCCGAGCGCCGCGGCTTCAATGCCGCTGATCCCGTCGATCCCGTCCATGAAGTTGAAGAGGTTGACGAACCACACCCAGAGGAGCGCCGCTGCCGCGTGGTCGAGAACGGGCGGCAGCAGCCCCTGGAAGATGAGGCCAGAGGGCAGACAGAAGAGACCGGCGATCACGGCGGCGATATGACCGCAGAGTCGGATGCCGGCCGGCAAGCTGCGGACATCGTCGCGCCAGGAGAGCAGCGCCAGCGCGCTGGCGAGGCCCGCCACCGCCGCCGCGCCCGCCGGCGCCTGGCCGGCGAGCGCGAGGCCGAGCCAGAGCGCGAGC
>DASQSR010000276.1:0-8326 GCA_035642295.1 Allostellaceae bacterium
ACGATGGCCGGGCGGATCGGCGATAGCGCGGCAGCCTGGCCGCTCGACGTCGCCGATGCCGCGGCCGTCGCACGCGCCTTCGACCAGATCGCGGCGCGCTGGGGCCGGATCGACGTGCTGGTCAACAGCGCCGGCATCGCCGCCCGCAAGCCGGCGCTCGAGCTCGAGCCGGCGGATTGGGACCGCGTCATGGCGGTCAACGTCACCGGCTCCTTCCTTTGCGCGCGCGCCGCGGCACGCCACATGCTCGCCGGAAGCGGCGGGCGCATCGTCAATATCGCGTCGATCATGGGATTCTCCGGCGGCATCTATCCCAACGTCGCCTACCAGACCTCGAAAGGCGCGGTGGTGAACCTGACGCGCGCGCTCGCCATCGAATGGGCGCGGCGAGGCATCCGCGTCAACGCCGTGGCGCCCACCTATATCCGGACGCCCCTCACCGCCCCGCTGCTGCGCCAGCCGGAAGCGGTCGCCGAGATCGAGCGGCGGACGCCGATGGGCCGCATCGGCGAACCCGAGGACATCGTCGGCGCCGTGCTCTATCTGGCGAGCCGCGCCTCGGCTCTCGTCACCGGCCATACGCTCGCCGTCGATGGCGGCTTCCTGGCGCAGTAGGCCGCACCGGACATGCGACACGACGTTGATAACGACGGACCCAAGCCCTAGCTCAGAACCAATGAAGCTGCTCTATTTCGCCTGGCTCAGGACCAAGATCGGCATCGCCGAGGAGCGGATCGAGCCGCCGCCCGAGGTGACCACGGTGGCGGCGCTGCTCGACTGGCTGAAGCGGCGCGGGCCCGGCTTCGCCGAAGCGCTCAGCGATACGCGCATCGTGCGCGTCGCGGTGAACCAGGAATATGTCGCCCCCGACCACAAGCTGCGGCCGGGCGACGAGGTGGCGCTCTTTCCGCCGGTGACCGGAGGCTAGAATGATCCGCGTCCAGCGCGAGGATTTCGATATCGGCGCCGAGCTCGCGGCGCTGACGCGCGGCAAGACCGGCGTCGGCGGCGTCGCCAGCTTCCTTGGCCTGGTGCGCGACCTCGCCGGCGATCGCCGCATCGGCGCCATGACGCTGGAGCACTACCCCGGCATGACCGAGCGCCAGCTCGCCGAGATCGAGGCCGAGGCGCACCGGCGCTGGCCGCTCGCCGCGGTGCTGATCATCCATCGCTACGGCCGGCTCGAGCCCGGCGAGCGGATCGTCTTCGTCGCCACCGCTTCGGCCCATCGCGCGGCCGCGTTCCAATCCTGCGAGTTCCTGGTCGACTGGCTCAAGACCAAAGCGCCGTTCTGGAAGCTCGAGGAGACGCCGGAGGGGCCGCACTGGGTCGACGCCGAAGCGAGCGACGACGCGGCGGCGGCGCGCTGGCTGAAGGGCTAGTTCTCCGACGCGCCGTGACGACCGGCGCCTCCGGTAAAGCGCGCGGCGCCGGCTTGCGCTTCGCCGCTTGCCAGCACGGTCGCGCCGCGGCGGAACTCGTTGGCGAGCGCCGCAGCCAGATCATGGTCCCATTGCTCATAGGCCGAGAGCCGGTCGCTGCGCAGGCAGAGCTGCGGTAGCGCGGCCAGCTCGCGGGCCAGCGCCTCGGCCGCCGCGCGCCCCTCGCCCTTCGCCACCACCCGGTTCGCCAGCCCCATCTCCAGCGCCTCAGCGGCACCGACCGGGCGGCCGGTCAGGATGAGATCGAGCGCGCGCCCCTGACCGATGAGGCGCGGCAGTCGCACCGTGCCGCCATCGATCAGCGGCACGCCCCAGCGCCGGCAGAAGACGCCGAGCACGGCATCCGCCTCGACGACGCGCAGATCGCACCAGAGCGCGAGCTCCAGTCCGCCGGCGACGGCGTGTCCGGCAATGGCGGCGATCACCGGCTTGGTCAGCAACAGGCGCGTCGGCCCCATCGGTCCGATGCCGTGCGGCTTGGCCCAGCCGATGCCGGCGCCGGTGGCGGCCACCTTCAAATCGAAGCCGGCGCAGAAGCTGCCGCCGGCGCCCCAGAAGACGCCGACCTTGGCCGCATCGTCGCGGTCGAAATCGGCAAAGGCCTCGGCGAGCATCTGCGCCATCGCCGGCGTCACGGCGTTGCGCGCCTCGGGCCGGTCGATGATGACCGTCGTGACCGGCCCGTCCTTCTCGATGCGGATGGTCATCGTCCGCCTGATTGGATCAATCGACCGGCATCACCCAGCCGTAGCGGTCGGCGATCTTGCCGTACTGGATGCCCTGAAGCTGGTCGTAGAGCTGCTGCAGCGTCGCGCCGGGCTTGTCCTCCGCGCCGAAGCGCAGCGTCTTGTTGCCGCGGGTGATGGAGGAGATCGGCGTGATCACCGCGGCGGTGCCGCAGGCGCCGATCTCGACGAAATTCTCGATCTCGTCCCAGCGCACCGGCCGGTGCTCGACCTTGAGCCCCATATCGGCGGCAAGGCGCCGGAGGCTGTCATTGGTGACGCTTTCGAGGATCGAGGCGGATTTTGGCGTGACGTACCGGCCGTCGCGGGTGATGCCGACGAAGTTCGAAGTGCCGAATTCGTCGATCAGCGAATGGGTGGCGCTGTCGAGATAGAGCGAGACGGGGAAGCCCTTCTTCTTCACCTCGATGTCGCCGACGAGACCGGCGGCGTAGTTGCCGCCCGCCTTGACGTGACCGACGCCGTGCGGCGCGGCGCGGTCATAATCCTCCTGCACGTAAGCCGGCACCGGCACCAGGCCGTCCTTGTAATAGGGGCCGACCGGCATCGCGAAGACAAGGAAGGCATAGTCCTCGCTGGGATGGACACCGATGACGGGGCTGGTGCCGATCAGCAGCGGGCGGACATAAAGCGTGGCGCCGGTGCCATAAGGCGGAACGTAGGCGTTGTTCTTGCCGACGATGAGGCGCACCGCTTCGAGGAAGAGGCTCTCCGGCGGCGGCACCATGGCGAGGCGCTCGCCCGACAGGATCATGCGCCGGGCATGAGCATCAGGGCGGAAGCAGGCGACACGCCCGTCCACCTGGCGGAATGCCTTCAACCCCTCGAAGCAGGCCTGGCCGTAATGCAGGCAGGTTGCGGCGATATGCAGGGTGATGCTGGCGCTGGTGCAGAGCTCGAGTGCCGACCACGCCCCCTGGCGGAAATCGGCACGGACGAAGACGCCGGTGTCGAGATAGCGGAAGCCCAGCTCCTTCCAGGAAATCGTCGTGTCCATCTCGGTCTCTTCCGCTCGCTCCGATCCGTGATCTGGTCCATTATGGCCCTGCCGGCGCGCCGGTGTAACAGTTTCGGCGAAAATAAGTCAACATGTCTGACGTAAAATCCGCGGCCAATTTGCTGTTTCTGCGTGAGGAGGAGCTGCGCCAAGGGATCGAGCTCCTCTATTACGCGTATCGCGACTTCACCGCCGAGCCGGACGCGATGCTGGCGCGGTACGGCTTCGGCCGCGCCCATCACCGCGTCATCTATTTCGTCGGCCGTCACCCGCAGATGAGCGTCAGCGACCTGCTGGCCATCCTGCGCATCACCAAGCAGAGCCTGAGCCGGGTGCTGGGGCAACTGGTGCGACAGGGCTTCATCCAGCAGCGGCCGGGCAGCCGCGACCGCAGACAGCGCCTGCTGGAGCTGACCGACAAGGGTATCGAGCTCGAGCGGCAATTGTCGGAGAACCAGCGCCAGCGTATCGCCAAGGCTTATCGCGAGGCCGGGGCACAGGCGGTGGAGGGCTTCCGCAAGGTGATGCTCGGCATCATCAGCAGCGAAGCCGACCGCCGCCGCTTCGAGCGCGGTTCGCCGGGTCGCTAGACGGCGATAATCGCGTATAATCGCGGCATGGAGGGCAGCGAGCCGCATCTCCTGGTGGTCGACGACGATGCGCGGCTGCGCGAGCTGCTGCGCCGTTACTTGTCCGAGCAGGGGTTCCGCGTCACCACCGCCGCCGATGCCGGCGAGGCGCGGGCGCGCCTTGCCAGCATCGCCTTCGATCTCCTGGTGCTCGACGTGATGATGCCGGGCGAAAGCGGCCTCGATCTCACGCGCAGCCTCCGGCGCGACGGCAGGCTGCCGATCCTGCTGCTGACGGCGATGGCCGAGCCCGGCGACCGCATCAACGGCCTCGAGCACGGCGCCGACGATTATCTGGCAAAGCCGTTCGAGCCGCGCGAGCTGGTGCTGCGCATCCGCAACATCCTGCAGCGCATGCCGCAGCCGGCACCCTCCGCCGCCGAGGTGCGCTTCGGCGCCTGCCGCTTCGACTTGGCGCGGGGCGAGCTCTATCGCGGCGGCGACGCCGTCCATCTGACGGCAGCGGAGACGGCGCTGCTGATGGCGCTGGCACGCCGGCCCGGCGAGGCCGTGTCGCGCGAGGCGCTGTCGGAGGAAGCGCAGTTCAGCGGCAATGTGCGCACCGTCGATGTGCAGGTGACGCGGTTGCGCCGCAAGATCGAGAACGATCCCAAATTTCCGCGCTACCTGCAGACGGTGCGAGGAACCGGCTATGTCCTCAAGCCCGATTGAGCGCGCGGCGCTGCCCGCCGAGGTCGCGCCGCGCCGCCCCGCCCCCGCCGACAGCCACCGCCGCTGGTGGAAGCGCGTTCTGCCGCGCTCGCTCTTCGGGCGCTCGCTCATCATCATCATTCTGCCGCTGGTGCTGGCGCAGCTCCTCGCCACCTGGATCTTCTACGACCGCCACTGGGCGACGGTCGAGCGGCGCCTCGCCACCGACGTCGCCTCCGACATTGCCGTCGCCATCGATGCGCGCGATGCGACGCACAACCGCGCCGCGCTCGAGAGGCTGCTGGCGCGGACCGGAGACGTGACCGAGCTGCATTTCACCTTCGTCCCGGGCGAGCGCCTGCCGCCCGCTCCGCCCGATGCCGACGCCAGCTGGCTCGGCGGCGACACCTGGCTCGACGAGGCGCTCTCCGGCGCGCTCGCCGAACGCGTCGGCCGCCCCTTCCGCCTCGATACCGAGAGCGATCCCCGCTACATCCTGATCGCGATCGCGCTCAGCGACGGCGTCATGCATGTCGAGGCGCCGCGCACGCGGCTGTTCACGCCGACCACCTACATCTTCGTGCTGTGGATGGCGGGCTCCTCGCTGGTGCTGCTGGCCGTCGCGTCGCTGTTCATGCGCAACCAGGTGCGCTCGCTGCGGCGCCTCGCTGCGGCGGCGGAGAGTTTCGGCAAGGGCCGCGACGTGCCCAATTTCAAGCTCGAGGGCGCGACCGAGGTGCGGCAGGCGGCCGCCGCCTTCCTGAAGATGCGCGATCGCATCCGGCGGCAGATCACCCAGCGCACCGAGATGCTGGCGGGCGTCTCGCACGATCTGCGCACGCCGCTGACGCGCATGCGCCTTGCCCTGGAATTCCTCGGCAAGGGCGGGCCCGAGGTCGAGGAGCTCAAGGAAGACGTCATCATCATGGAGCGCATGGTCCAGGGCTATCTCGACTTCGCCCGGGGCGAAGGCCCGGAGCAGCCGCGCCAGACCGATCTCGGGCTCCTGCTCGAGGAGGTCGCGGCGGCGGCGCGACGCGACGGCGGCGATATCTCGCTGGCGCTGCCCGAGGAGATCGTGCTGCCGCTGCGCCCCGATGCGATGCGGCGCTGCCTGGCCAACCTCCTCAGCAATGCGCGGCGCTACGGCAGCCATACCTGGATCACGGCACTGCCCGTCGCCGAGGGCGTCGACATTCTCGTCGACGATGACGGGCCGGGCATTCCGGCGGCAGAGCGCGAGAACGTCTTCCGTCCCTTCTTCCGCCTCGACAGCTCACGCAACCCGGCGACCGGCGGCGTCGGCCTCGGCCTCACCATCGCCCGCGACGTGGCGCGCGGCCATGGCGGCGATCTCACCCTCGAGGAATCGCCCCAGCACGGGCTGCGTGTCCGGCTGCACCTGCCGCGCTGAGCCCAAACACAAAAGAAAAGAGGCCGCCCCGAAGGGCGGCCTCGCCGCGTCGCACAGGGGGGGATATCGGCGACGCGTTAAAGCGAAAGGGCGGACCGGTTAGCGCGTGGCGCGCTGCTTGGCGTAGTCGCGGAGCTCTTCGAAGCCTTCGGCGACGCGCTTCTGGATGACGCTGAACGCCTCGGTATTGGCCTTGGTCACGAGCTCGGCGAGCTCGCGGGCATTGGCGACGCCCTTCTCGAACGCCTGCTTGGCATACTCGGCATGCTTGGCGATGCGCTCTTCGGGGGCGCCGGGCTGGGTCCACTCACGCACGAGGCTCGACACCTCATCGACCGTCTCGCGCGCGATCTCGACCTGGCGCCGCGCGACTGCCTGAACGCCTTCTACGGCCAGTTGATTGGCCTGCGTCAGAGCCTCGAGGTTCTTGCGTTGCGCGGCCACGACCGATTCGATGTCGAGGCCGGGAAAGTTGAAGCCGGCAAACGCCTTGCCGACGTCCATGTCTAGGAAAGTGTGCTTGCCGTTGGTGGTCATGTCTTGATCCTTCGCGGGGTAAGGAGTGCTATGCTGCGCTGCACAATGCGGCGAATATGGCGCTACCTCGTGATCAAGTCAAGGGCAGCTGCTAAAAAATATTGCATCGCAATACCACCCTAGCGAGCGGCGGCGGCATTGAGGCCAAGCCAGGATTCCACCGCGCGCAGACGCCGGTCAAGCGCCGCCATCGTCTTGGCGAGATCGGCGCTGTCATCGTCGAGGAAGACGCGCAGCACCGAAACATAGAGCCCGGCGAGCAGCCTGGCGCGCATCCGACCACGCCATCCGGCAGCCGAAACCCCGGCACGCTCCAGCATCCAGGCCATCGAGCAGAGCAGCGCCGGCAGGCCCAGCAGCGCCGCCGGGTCGCCGAAGCTGTCGCGCAAAATGGCGCGCACCGCCCCGCGATGGGGCGCCAGCGCGTCGAAGCGTCGCATCAGCGCATCGAACAGCCGGTCGCGCGGCGGCTCGTCGGCAGCGGCCTCGGTACCGAGCGCCGCCCGGTCGATGCGGCGGTGAAAGCGCGCGAGCAAGGCCAGCTTGGAGGGGCAGGCGTCATAGGCCTCGAGCAGCGGCAACCCGGCCTCGGCGGCGATGTCGCCGAGCCCCGTGCGCCGCCAGCCTTGCCGCTCCGCCAGGCGCAACGCGGCATCGACGAGCCGGTCGGCGGCATCGCCCGTCGGGCCCGCCGCAGCCTTGGCGCCGGTCTTCCTGGTACCCGCCCGCCTTGCCATGCGCGGCCTCCCGAAGATCGCCGGCGCAGCATAGGCGATGGCGCGACCGCTTTGCCAGATGCGGAAAAGGGGCAGCCCGGACTGAGGAACCCGGGCGGATCCGCGGCCGCCCGCGCCAAGCCGCGGGATCGGCCCGCGCCGCGCATCAATTCGGCGCCAGATACGGACCGATCGCATACAGCTTGCACGCCCCGCCGTGGGCGTGGAAAGCGCAATCCCTCATCGCTCCCTCACGAGCATCGTCGACGGTACGGCTAAAGGCCGCGCCGCAGCCGCCCTGGGGGGTCACGGCAAATGCCTTGGTCTCGAGCCGCGCCGACAGGTAATCGGAGAATACGTTGAGGCAGACCGGCAGAGCGCCTGGCGGCGGCGGCAGGCTAGGCAAAGGCGGCAGCGCGAGGATCGGCGCGGTCGGCAGACCCAAGCCGGCGAGAAACGGCTCGACGGCACCGAGCCAACGCTCGGCCGGGGCGTAGAGGATGAGGGTGTGACCGTCCGCGCCGAAGGCCGGCAGGATGCGCAGCTGAGCCGGGGCACCGGCAGCGCTATAGGCGCTGAACGTGCGCCGCGCCAGGTCGGGGCTGAAGGAATGATCGTTCGCGGCGTAGAGCCACAGCGCGGGGATGCGCGCTGTACGCCCAAGGGTGCCCATGGTCGCGACGAGGTTGTCGGGACTGCAAACCATGTCGGGAGTGGCCGTGCCGCGATGGCCGCCGGCGAAGTTCAGGACCGCGACGACGCCCGCCGGGTTCGTCGCGGCCGCGGCGGTCACGGCGAGCCCGCCCGTGGACAAGCCGAGCAGGACGATCCGATGGGGATCGACCCAAGGCTCTGCGCGCAACGCGCTGACGGCCGCAGTCACATCCCCTGCGGAAATGCGCGCCAGCTGGAGATAGTCCCGGTTGTCGCAGCTCCCTTGCAGAAACTCGGAAAAGACGCCGCCGGACCGGCCAAAGCCGCGGCGCATAATGGCGACAGCGGCGTAGCCCCGCTGCGCAAACGCGATTGCTGCCGTGTTGAAGGCAACCGGCGACTGACGGGAGATCGCTTGAGCGAACGCGGCGCCGCTTCCGCCGGGCGTGCCGTGCACCATGACCACCAGCGGGAAGCGGCCAGGCCGGTCCGGGCGAATGACCAATCCCTCGAGCGACAGCGCTTGCCCGTCGACGACGA
>DASQSR010000277.1:0-3105 GCA_035642295.1 Allostellaceae bacterium
GTGGCGCTCAAAGCGCGCGATGCCGGCTTCGAGGTGGTCTATGAGGGGATTCGCCTGACGCCGGCGCAGATCGTCAACGCCGCGCTGGAAGAGGGCGTCCACGTCGTGGGCCTGTCGATTCTTTCCGGCAGCCACGTGCCGCTGGTGAGCGAGGTGCTGCGCGGCATGGCGGCGCAGGGCATCGGCCATGTGCCGGTGGTGGTCGGCGGCATCATCCCGCCCGAGGACGAGTCGCAGCTGAAGCGCCTCGGCGTCGCCCGCGTCTACACGCCCAAGGATTACGACCTCACCGCCATCATCGGCGACATCGTCGAGCTCGTCGCCGGCGAGCCACGGCTGGCGGCGTAGCGAGACCAGCGCGCCGCCACTATGCGGCGAGCAGGCAGCGCGGCACTCCTACAGGGTCACGACAATTTAGCCTTTATCTTCTTCCCGTCGCCGCGCGCACGATGGTAGCGTTGCCCCGCCGAATGGAGGGGACGCCGCGGCGCGGCGGCAGTACTGGGAGAGACCGTTCATGGAAGGCGAAGACGATCTCGTCGGCTACGACGAGAAAGCGCGCGCGCAAGTGGCAGCGCTGATCGAAGGCGAGCGGCGCCTGCTCGCGCAGCGTCGGCAGATGCTCGAAGATTGCGATTGCAAGGAAGGGATGTTCCCCAATCCGGATCGGCGCCGCCTGCTCTTCGCCGGCGGTGCGCTTGCCGCCCTCGCCGCTGCCGCGGCGACACCGGCCACGGCGGAGCCGCACCGCGCTCCGCCCGGCGCCGTCTGGCGCGACGTGCCCGAGGATCCGACCAAAGTGCCGGGAACGCCCATCGGCGAGGATGGCGGCTATGGCACGCGCTCGCAGTTCGAGACGGAAGTCCGGCTGCGCGCGGCGACGCCGACGGCGCTCTCCTCCTGGAGCATGTCGCCGCTCGAGAAGAACGTCGGCATCGTCACGCCGTCGGGCCTCCACTTCGAGCGCCATCATGCCGGCATCCCGACCATCGATCCCGCCCGCCACTCGCTGATCATTCACGGCATGGTCGAGCGGCCGAAGCAATACACCGTGGCGGACGTCAAGCGCTTCCCCTCGATCTCGCGCGTCCACTTCATCGAGTGCTCCGGCAACGGCCTCACCGAGTGGCGCAAGCCGACGATGAAGACGGTGCAGGGGACGCACGGCCTGCTCAGCAACTCTGAGTGGACCGGCGTGCAGTTCGCCACCTTCGCCCGCGAGGTCGGGCTGAAGGACGGCGCGCAATGGGTGCTGGCGGAAGGCGCCGACGCCGCGGTGATGACGCGCAGCATCCCGCTGGAGAAGCTGCTGACCGACGGCTTCATCGCCTATGGCCAGAACGGCGAGGCGCTCCGCCCCGAGCAGGGCTACCCGCTGCGCCTCATCCTGCCGGGCTGGGAGGGCAACACGCACATCAAGTGGCTGCGTCGCCTCGAGGTGAGCGACAAGCCGTTCATGACGCGCGAGGAGACGTCGAAATACACCGACCTCCTCGGCAACGGCAAGGCGCGCCAGTTCACCTTCACCATGGAGGCGAAGTCGGTCATCACCTTTCCATCGGGCGAGATGAAGCTGCCGGGCCCCGGCTTCTACGAGGTGACCGGCCTCGCCTGGAGCGGCCGCGGCCGCGTCGCGCGGGTCGAGGTGTCGAGCGATGGCGGCCGGAACTGGAGCCTTGCCGGATTGCAGGAGCCGATCCTGCCGATCGCCGTCACCCGCTTCCGCTTTCCCTGGTTCTGGGACGGCAAGGAAGCGGTGCTGCAGAGCCGCGTCACCGACGAGACCGGCTATATCCAGCCGACCTTGAAGCAGCTCGTCGATATCCGCGGCCTCGCCGGCCCCTTCGGCTCGACCTATCACCTGAACGCCATCCAGAGCTGGGCAGTGGCGCCCGACGGGAGCGTCAGCAATGTCCATGCTTAGGCACGCCGCCGCGGTGGTCGCGGCGCTGGCGCTGGCGCCCGCGGGAGCGGCCGCGGCGCAGCAGACGGGATATCCCCAGCGGCTCGGCATCGGCACGACGCCGACGCCGCAGGACCTCGCCAAGGAGACGGCGATCCCGCCCGACGGGCGCGGCCTGCCGCCGGGCCAGGGCACCTATGCCGAAGGCCAGCAGATCTTTGCGCAGGTCTGTTCCGCCTGCCATGGCGACAAGCTGCAAGGCAACCCGACCCCGGGCCTCGGCGGCGACAAGCTGATCGGCGGCCGCGGCACGCTTGCGAGCAATGCGCCGGTGAAGACGGTGGAGAGCTACTGGCCCTATGCCACGACCCTCTTCGACTACATCCGGCGCGCCATGCCGCTGTCCTCGCCCGGCGCGCTCGACGATCATCAGGTCTACGCGGTCACCGCCTATATCCTCGGCGAAGCCAATATCATCCCGAAGACGGCGGTGATGAACGCCAAGACGCTGCCGGCGGTGCAGATGCCCAACCGCGACGGCTTCGTCCCCGACCCGCGGCCGGAGATCGAGCTCTATCGCTGAGTGCGGCGCGTAGCGGGCTATCGGAGATCACGGCGCGGTCTCATAGGCCCCTCGCCCGCAAAGCGGGAGAGGGAGGGACCCGCGACCTTCAGGTCGCGGGAGGGTGAGGGTCAGGCGGACGCGCGCGCCGTTTCAAGCGCGCGGGCAATCGCCTCGGCCACGCCCTCGGAGTTCGTGAGAATGTCGTTGCTCCAGAAACGCGGAACGCGCCAGCCGTGCTTTTCGAGCCAAGCCGTCCGGCGGTGATCATAGACACTCTCGGCATGCTGACTGCCATCGGCCTCGACCGCCAAACGGTGCTCGATGCACGCGAAATCGAGAATGAAAGGACCGAGCGGATGCTGGCGACGGAACTTGTAGCCGTCGAGCCGCCGCGCCCGCAAAATCGACTACAGCCGACGTTCGGCGTCGGTCATGTCCGCGCGGAGTTGGCGCGCTTTGCGGTTCACCATGCCGCACAGCTTATCAGCAAATCACGCCCAGACCCTCACCCTCCCGCGACCTGAAGGTCGCGGGTCCCTCCCTCTCCCGCTTTGCGGGCGAGGGGCTTATGAGACCGCGCCGTGATCTCCGATAGCCCGCTACGCGCCGCGCTCAGCGATAGAGCTCGATCTCCGGC
>DASQSR010000278.1:0-2762 GCA_035642295.1 Allostellaceae bacterium
CGCCGACGCCCTCGCCGCTATCGCCGAGGCGCTGCGCGGCACGGGCGAAGCGCTGGCCGCGCGGCGCGAGGCGCCCGAGATCGCGTCGGCGCTCGCGGCGCTCGAGCGCTATGCCGCCGCGATGGATGGCTTCCGCCAGGCGCAGTCGACGCTGGAGCTGTCGGCAAGCGAGGCGGAGCGAATCTTCGCGCTCAGCTTCGCGCTGACGCAACTCCGGGACAATCTCCGCGACCTCACGGTGCGGGCAAGCGATTTCACCAGACGCGCTCCGACCGCAGCTTAGCCCTGACAGAGACCACGACAGCTGAGGGAGAACGCCGATGTTTGCCGCACCGCCGGTGCTCGAAACCACGATCTTCGCCCGCGTGCCGGAGAGCCTTTCCAATGCGCACCGCCGATCACCCTGGGTCGATGCGCTGCAGGGCGGCGCGCCGACCGGGTCCTTTCTCGAGGGCCCTTCCTTCGATCGCGACGGCACGCTGTGGGTCACCGACATTCCCTGGGGAAGGCTGTTCAAGGTAGCGCCCGACGGGACGATGACCCTCGCCTTCGAATATGACGGCGAGCCGAACGGCCTCAAATTCCACCGGGACGGCCGCGCCTTCATCACCGACCACAAGCACGGCATCATGGTCTTCGATCCCCGGCGCGGAACGATCGCGCCGCTGATCGAGCGCGGCCGCTTCGAGCGCTTCAAGGGGGTCAACGATCTCGTCTTCGCGGCGAACGGCGATCTTTACTTCACCGACCAGGGCATGACCGGGCTGCACGACCCGAGCGGCCGGCTTTGGCGCTTTTCCGCCGCAGGCGAGCTGCACTGCCTCCTCGACAAGGTGCCGAGCCCCAACGGGCTCGCGCTCAACAAGGCGGAGACGATCCTCTATCTGTGCGTCACACGCAACAACGCGGTCTGGCGCGTGCCGCTGGCCAAGGATGGCGGCGTCGGCCGAGTCGGCATCTTCATCCAGATGTCGGGCGGCACCGGCCCCGACGGCATGGCGATGGACGAGGCGGACAATCTCGCCGTCTGCCATGTGGGATTGGGCACGGTGTGGCTGTTCAGCGCGCTGGGCGAGCCGCTCTACCGCATCAAATCCTGCGCCGGGCTCGCCACCACCAACTGCGCCTATGGCGGGCGCGAGCGCAAATCGCTGTTCATCACGGAATCCGCGACCGGCAGCGTGTTGCGCGCCGAGCTTCCCGTGGCCGGGCGGCCCATGTACTCGCATCTGTAACGAACGGCGGCTCTACTCGCATCTGTCACAAACGGCGGCGCCCCCTGGCGCTGCCGCGCGCGATTGGCGATAGTAGGCGCTCGGTGTCCGATGGGGGTAGCGATGGCGAAGAAACCCGATTGGGAGATCCCGCTCGTGGCGCAGCCCAAGCCCGAGGAATTCGATTTCGATCTCGACCACGTGCTGCAATCGGTGGTCGGGCTGCAGGCGCACATCCCCGAAGACGCCTTCACGGCGCAGACGCTCGGCACCGAGCGCGCCGGCAGCGGCGTCGTCATCCGCGACGGCGGCCTCGTGCTCACTATCGGCTATCTCATCACGGAGGCGGAGAGCATCTGGCTCAGCACGCCCGACGGTCGCGCCATGGCGGCACACGCGCTCGCCTATGACCAGGAGACGGGGTTTGGCCTGGTGCAGGCGCTGGGTCAGCTCGGCCTGCCGGCGCTGGAGCTCGGCCGCTCGAGCGACATCGAGCCGGGCGACCCCATCATCGTCGCGGGCGGCGGCCGGCGCCAATCGGTCCGGGCCAATGTCATCGGCCGGCAGGAGTTCGCCGGCTATTGGGAATATCTGCTGAATGAGGCCATCTTCACCGCGCCGGCCCATCCCTTCTGGGGCGGCACCGGGCTCATCGGCAGCGACGGCAAGCTCCTCGGCATTGGCTCGCTGATGGTGCAGCAGGTGACCGAGCGCGACACCGTGCGGGACATCAACATGGTCGTGCCGATCGACATCCTGAAGCCGATCCTGCAGGACCTGCTCACCCTCGGCCGGCAGAACAGGCCGGCGCGGCCGTGGCTTGGCCTCTTCTCCGCCGAGCGCGACGGCCGCGTGCTGGTCGCCGACGTGGTGCCGCGCGGCCCGGCGGCGGCGGCCGGCGTGAAGCAGGGCGACACAATCTGGGCGGTGCGCGACGAGAGCGTCACCGGCCTTGCCGATTTCTACCGCAAGGTCTGGGCGAGCGGATCCGCCGGGACGGAGATTCCGATCGAGGTGGTGCGCGAAGGCCGCACCGTCTGGGTCAGGATCAAATCCGCCGACCGCGCCAAGCTGCTGCGCGCGCCGCGGCTGCAGTAGGGGCCGACCGAGCCCGCGCCTCGGGGTCGCGCGTTCTGCGGCCGGTTGCGCGCGGTCGGCTGTCAGCCGCGCATGGACAGCGCCGAGACCCTCTGAGCCCGATCAGCCGTCGCGCCCGCTCGGCGGCACATCGATATGGTCGGGTGGCAAACCCGCCTGGTACCGTGCGTAGATCGCTTCATAAGCGCGCTCGATGTGGCGCGTCGAGCGCTGCGTGTCGAAGAGCGGCGCCGTCAGGCGATTTTTCTCGAGCTCGGACCTTATCTCGGCCAGTCTTGCGGGATGGCGCGCCAGCGAGATCGCGAGCGTCTCGTATTCCTGCTGCGATGTCGTGATCAGCTCGGGCAGGCCGATCGCTTGCAGCAGGCTCGCGGCTACTCTTCCGGCGAAGGTGTCGCCGATTTGCGTCACCACCGGCAGGCCCGCCCACAAGGCATCGCTGGCGGTCGT
>DASQSR010000279.1:0-4814 GCA_035642295.1 Allostellaceae bacterium
AGTGCGTTCGCGCCGGCGGGCGCCAGCGATTGCGGAGCAATCGCGAGAGCCCGCACCGTTCCGACAATTCTCGGCGGAAAGGCGCGCGCTTTCGCCTGCAGCGAACTGCTGGAGTGGTGTTTGGCCAGCCAGAATTGTCCGCATGGTGCGGGCTCTCGCGGTTGCTGCGCAACCGCTGGCGCCCGCCGCGGACGAACGCGCTGCGCGCGTTCGCCGAGGGCTCTCGCGGTTGCTGCGCAGCCGCTGGCGCCCGCCAAGCACGAACGCGCTCAGGTGCGTTCGGCTTAGAAAGTACGGACGTCGGCCAACCGGCCGGTGACGGCGGCGGCGGCAGCCATGGCGGGGCTCACCAGGTGAGTGCGGCCGCCGCGGCCCTGGCGCCCCTCGAAATTGCGGTTCGAGGTCGAAGCGCAGCGCTCGCCGGGCTCCAGCTTGTCGGGATTCATGGCAAGGCACATGGAGCAGCCGGGCTCGCGCCACTCGAAGCCGGCCTCGAGGAAGATGCGGTCGAGGCCTTCCTCCTCCGCCTGATGCTTCACCAGGCCCGAGCCCGGCACCACCATGGCGTTGACACCGGCCGCCACCTTGCGGCCGCTGGCGATGGCGGCGGCGGCGCGCAGATCCTCGATGCGGCCATTGGTGCAGGAGCCGATGAAGACGCGCTGCAGGGGGATCTCCGTCAGCGGCGTGCCGGGGACGAGGCCCATATAGTCGAGCGAGCGCTGCATCGCCTCGCGCCGCGCCGCGTCTGCCTCCGCCGCCGGATCCGGCACCTTGCCGGTGATCGGCAGCACGTCCTGCGGGCTAGTGCCCCAGGTGACGTGGGGGGCGATCGTCGCCGCGTCGAGCGCCACCTCCTTGTCGTAATGGGCGCCGGGATCGGAGGGGAGCGTGCGCCAGAACGTCATCGCCTGCTCCCAGGCGCCGCCCTTGGGCGCGTGCGGCCGGCCCTTGAGGTAGGCGAAGGTGGTCTCGTCCGGGGCGATGAGCCCGGCGCGCGCGCCCGCCTCGATGGTCATGTTGCAGACGGTCATCCGCCCTTCCATCGAGAGCTTGCGGATGGTGCTGCCGGCATATTCGACGACATGCCCGGTGCCGCCGGCGGTGCCGATGCGGCCGATGATGGCAAGGATCAGATCCTTGCCGGTGACGCCCAGGGGCAGATCGCCGTCGATGCGGATCAGCATGTTCTTGGCTGGCTGCTGGATCAGCGTCTGCGTCGCCAGCACGTGCTCGACCTCGGAGGTGCCGATGCCGAAGGCGAGCGCGCCGAAGGCGCCATGCGTTGCCGTGTGGCTGTCGCCGCAGACGATGGTGGTGCCGGGCTGAGTCATCCCCTGCTCCGGCCCGATGATGTGGACGATGCCCTGGCGTATGTCGTCGACGGCGAAATAAGGGACGCCGAACTCCTTGACGTTGCGCTCCAGCGTCTCGACCTGCAGCCGGCTCTCGGGCTCGGTGATGCCAAAGCTGCGATCGGTGGTGGGCAGATTGTGGTCGGCGACGGCGATGGTGAGATCGGGCCGGCGCACCTTGCGGCCATTGGCGCGCAGGCCCTCGAAGGCCTGCGGGCTCGTCACCTCATGCACGAGGTGGCGGTCGATATAGATGAGGCAGGTCCCGTCCGCCTGACGGTCGACCACACGGCTGTCCCAGATCTTGTCGAAGAGCGTGCGCGGCTTCGCCATCCTCGTGTCCCTCCGCCGCCTTATTTCTGACCGCCGGTCTCGGGCGCCGCTTCGGTCACGTCGCGCTCGCGCTCGGCGATGCGCGCCGACTTGCCGGTGCGGCCGCGGAGATAATAGAGCTTGGCGCGGCGCACCGCGCCCTTGCGCACCACCTCGATCTGGGTGATGCGCGGCGAGTAGAGCGGGAAGACGCGCTCGACGCCTTCGCCATAGGAGATCTTGCGCAAGGTGAAGTTGGAGTTGATGCCGGCATTCTTGCGGGCGATGCACACGCCCTCGAACGCCTGGGTGCGGCGATGCGGCTTCTCGTCCTTCTTCCCCTTCTCGCCCTTCTCGGGCTTCTCCCCGGCGCGGTCCTCCTCGACGATGACGGTGACGCGCACCGTGTCGCCGGGCGCGAATTCCGGCACCGCGCGCTTGGCGAGCAGCTTCTTGATCTCTTCCTGCTCGAGCGTCTGCATAACGTTCATGGCACGAACCTCCGACCTTAAGGGCTTCCGGCGCGGCCCTGCCGCGCGCGGTAGCGTTCCCACAAATCCGGGCGGCGCTGTCGCGTCGCCTCCGCCGCCTGCGCCTCGCGCCAGCGGCGAATCTCCTCGTGATGTCCCGACAGCAGCACCTCCGGGACCGCGCGCCCCTGCCACAGCTGCGGCCGGGTGTAGTGGGGATATTCGAGCAATCCCCGCGCGAAACTCTCCTCCGCCAGCGTCTCCGCGGCACCGACGACGCCAGGCAGCAGGCGGACGCAGCCGTCGATCAGCGCGATCGCTGCGGGCTCGCCGCCGCTCAGCACGAAATCGCCGAGCGCCACCTCCTCCATCGCCCGCGCCTCGATGACGCGCTCATCGACGCCCTCGAAGCGGCCGCAGAGGAGACGCACGCCGGGACCCATCGCCAGCGCCTCCAGCCGTGCCTGATCGAGCGGCCGGCCGCGCGGCGACAGGTAGAGCAGCGGCCCCGGCCCCGGCGTCGCCTCGACCGCGGCGTCGACGATATCGGGCCGCATCACCATGCCGGGCCCGCCACCGAAGGGCGCATCGTCGACGGAGCGGTGTTTATCGCGCGCAAAGTCCCGGATGTCCACCGTCTCCAGCCGCCAGACGCCGTCGCGCAGCGCCTTGCCCGCGAGCGAATGGCCGAGCGGCCCCGGAAACATCTCCGGGAAGAGGGTGAGCACGGTGGTGGTCCAGGTCATCGCCGCGCTCCGCCACGTAAGTCCTTCTCCGCCCCCGGGGGCGGAGAAGGATTTAGGGTGAGGTGGGGGAGCGGCGCCCCCACCTCACCCCAGCCCTCTCCGCCCCCGAGGGCGGAGAGGGAGAAGGCCAAGGAGGGAATGAGCGGAGAGATATGCATCACGCGCTCTCCTCCTCGTCAGCGGGCCGGTTGTCGAACAGACCTTCCGGCGGTTCAATCACCAGCGTGCCGGCGGCGATGTCGACCTCGGGCACGGCGGCTTCGGTGAAGGGCACCAGCACGAGGCGGCCGTCAGGGCGCTCGATCTCGAGGCTGTGGCCGGCGCCATAGTCGTGGACGGCGCGCACCCGGCCTAGCGGGCTGCCATCCCTCAGCGCCGCGGCGAGCCCGATGAGATCGGCATGGTAGTACTCGTCGGGGCCGGGGGCGGGCAGCGCGGCGCGCGGGAGAAAGAGCCGGAGGCCCTTGAGCCGCTCGGCCGCGTTGCGGTCGCCGACGCCGTCGACGCGCGCGATCAGCATGCCGCGCACGGTGCCGGTGAGCGAGAGCGCGAAGTGGCGCTGGCCACGCTCGTCCTCGAGCGGACCATAGGCGGCGATGGCCTCGGGCTCGGCGGCGAAGCTCTTCACCCGCACCTCGCCCTTGATGCCATGCGCCCCGGCGATGACGCCCATCAGCACGCGCGGCTCCCCGGCGGCCAAACGCTAGGCCTGCGCCGCTTCGCCGCCCGCCGCCTCGCCGGCGGCGGCCGCGGCCGCCTTGGCGCGCTCCTGCGCCTTGGCCTTGGGCGCCGATTTCTTCGGCCGCTCGTGGATCGCGGGCTTGGGCGCGAGCCCGGCATCGCCCAAGAAGCGCTGCACGCGCTCGCTCGGCAGCGCGCCCACGTTCAGCCAATGCTGGATGCGCTCGGGCTTCAGCACGACGCGCTCGGCGTGGCTCTTGTCGAGCATCGGATTGTAGGTGCCGAGCTTCTCGATGAAGCGGCCGTCGCGCGGGCTGCGCGAATCGGCGACGACGATGCTGTAGAAGGGCCGCTTCTTGGTGCCACCGCGGGTGAGCCTGATCTTCAGGGACATGTTTCTCCTTTCAAGCGTTGCGTCTTAAACATTGAGGGGAACCCTCGCCGCGTCACTCGGCCCGATGGCGCACCGCTTCGATGCGGTTGCCATCGGGATCGCGGATGAAGGCGGCGTAATAGCTCGCGTGATAGTGCGGGCGGAGCCCCGGCGCGCCGTTGTCGCTGCCGCCGGCGCCGAGCGCGGCGCTGTGGAACGCGTCGACCGCGGCGCGGCTTGGGGCGGCAAAGCAGATATGGCCGTTGGCGGCGGCGCCGCGCTCGGCATGCCCGATCCAGAAGGGCAGCGCCTGCTCCTTCAGCGGCGGCGCGAGCTCCTCGCCGTAGCCGGAGGCGTCGTCGAGGTCGAAGCGGCGGGCGAAGCCGAGCGGCGCCAGCGCCGCATCGTAGAAGCGGCGCGCGCGCGCGAGGTCCCTTACCTCGATCGAGACATGGTCGATCATCGGCCGAGGCCGCCGCCGGGCAGCAGCGCCGAGAGGCCGTGGCGCATCAGGCCCTTCTTCCCGAGCTTGTTCATCTTCTTCATCATCGTCGCCATGTCCTGATACTGCTTCAGCAGGCGGTTGATCTCCGGCACCGAGGTGCCGGAGCCGCTGGCGATGCGGCGGCGGCGCGAGGCGTTCAGCAGCTTGGGATTGCGCCGCTCGACCTTGGTCATCGACGAGATGATCGCTTCCTGGCGCTTGATCATGCCGTCGTCGATCTTGGCGTCCTCAAGCTGCTTCTTCACCTTGTTGATGCCGGGCAGCATGCCCATGACGCCGCCCATGCCGCCCATCTTGCGCAGCTGCTTCAGCTGCTGCGCGAGGTCGTCGAGATCGAAGCCGCCCTTCTGCAGCTTGCGGGCGAGCTTCTCC
>DASQSR010000280.1:0-16139 GCA_035642295.1 Allostellaceae bacterium
GCATCGGGCGACTGCTCTTTGACATCGTGAACGGAACACGGGCGCTGCCGGCCGCGCGCCTTCTCCCTCTTCGGCGCCTCGCCCGCGAAACCAGGGGCCTCGAGCGCGATCACCGGGGCACGACTGCTTTCTCAGGGACACTACATAACAGATTCAGAGCACAGCGATTTCTGACCTGCGGCAGCGCGCTCAGTGAGTCACTGACTCCCTCGAAAAAAGAGTCATCGTTGTACACCAATGAATCACTTTGCTCCCCGGGGGAACCTCGCCCAGGCGCGCGAGTTCGCTGGAAGAGCGCTGTTTTGCGGAGGAATGATGCGCCCCACCGCCCCGGCCTTGCTCGCCACACTCCTGCTCGCCGCGGGTCTTGCGCCCGCCGCCCTTGCTCAGGAGCGGCAGCAGCAGAACCCGCCGCAAACCCAGACGGCGCCTGTGCCGCAGTCCGGGTCGAGCAGCCCCTCCGGCTCGGCCGGCGAGCAGCTCAATCGCTCCGGCGGCGTCATCCATCCGCCCGCCACCGGCGATAGCAGCGTCGTGGCGCCGCCCAATACCGGGAACAGCGCCATGCCGGTCATTCGGCCGCCCGGCGCGCCCGGCGGCAATCAGGGGGTGCAGCCGAAATAGCGGGTCAGCCGGAGCCGCGGCTCAGCCATTCGCGCATCGCGTCCTCCATGGTGAGGAACACGGCGCCGCGGCCGCGGAGCTTTTCGATGAGCCGCTCCAGCATGAGCATGCGATGGCCGCGGCCGATGACGAAGGGGTGGCAGGTATAGGTGATGATCCCCCACTCCATGATCCGCGTCATGTAGTCGAAATCGTCGAACCAGTTCTCGAGCACGCCGCTCGCCGGCTTGAGGCCGCCGAGAATGGTGGTGCCGGTCCGCACGAACTCGAAATGCGGATAATCGTCGAGCGTCCAGCTGATCGGCATCTCGACCAGCTCGGTCTCGCGCCCGAACACCGCCGGCTTCTCCAGCTCGATGAGATCGCCCTGGCGCGCGCGATAGGGCAGGTAGTCGTGGCCCATCATGCTGCTCTCGTAGAGAAAGCCGTGCTCCAGCAGCAGCTCGATGGTGTGCGGCGACAGGTCCCAGGACGGCGAGCGGTAGCCGCGCGCATTGCGCCCGGTAAGCCGCTTGATCTCGGCATTGGCGGCAACCAGGCCCGCTTCCTCCAGCTCGCGCGAGAGGTTGGCGGGCGGCACATGGGTCCAGCCGTGATGGCCGATCTCATGCCCGGCCTCGAACACGCGGCGGCAGGCTTCGGGATATGTCGCGATGGTGTGGCCCGGAATGAACCAGGTGCTGGGAATGCCGTAGCGCCCGAGCAGCGCCAGGATGCGCTGGGAGCCGACAACGCCGAACTCGCCGCGCGAGATCGGCGTCGGCGTCGTCATGCCGCGGGCGATGAAGCCCGACAGCGCATCGAAATCGAAGCTGAGACAGACGATGTGCCGCGCCATGCCGCTTCCCTCCCGGCTTCCGCCGCGAAAGCAGAGCACAGCGGCGGTGCGGGGGCAACGGTGCCGTCTAGCCTGGCGGGTGCAGCTCCGGCAGCGGCCGGGTCACGCTGCGCCGCCCGCCCTTGAAGACGGCGATCGGGGGGCGGATCTCGGCCACGGCCTGCTCGGGCGTTTCGGCATCGATGATGACGATGTCGGCAGGATGGCCGGGCGCGAGGCCGTAATCGCCATGATTGAGGAGCCGGGCCGCCCGCGACGAGATCATGTGGAAGCATTCGCGCAGCCGCTCGCGCGTGCTCACCTGCAGCACGTTGGCGTGGAGATTGGCCATGCGCAGGAGCGAGCAGTCGCCATAAGGCGTCGCCGGGTTGAGCACGTTGTTGCTCGAGATCGAGCAGTTGACGCCCTGCTCCAGCAGCAGATTGGCGTCGGCAACGCCGCGGCGGATGTCGTGCTCCTGGTCGCGCCCCATGAGGAACAGGTCGGTCGCCGGCAGCACCGTGACGGCAATGCCGGCATCGGCGAGGCGGCGGCCGAGGCTCGCCACCTCCGCCGGCGGCATCGTCGACAGCTTCGTCATGTGGCCGACGGCGACGCGCCCACCGCGCCGGTGCGTCTCGGTGAGCTCCAGCACCAGCGGAATATCGGGCGCTTCCGGGCTGTTGCCGAAATCGAGATGCATGTCGATGTCGACGTCGAACGCGCGCGCGAGCTCGAAAATGCGGGTGATCTGGCCGGCATGGTCGGTGTCATAGCGCGGCGCCGCGCCGATCACCTTGGCGCCGCGGCGAAGGCTCTCGACCAGCAAAGCGTCGGTGCCGGGATAGTTGGTGAGGCCTTCCTGCGGGAAGACGCAGAGCTCGAGATCGATCGCCCAGCGGTAATCCTTGACCAGCGATTCGACGCCCTCGAAGCCGCGCATGCCGATGCCGGGATCGACCTCGACATGAGTGCGCATGCGCGTCGTGCCGTTGAGAATCGCCTGCCGCAGCGTCGCCTCCGCCCGCTCGCGCACATCCTCGACGGTGAAGTGGGGCTTCAGCGGCCGGATGCGCTTCACCGCGGCGACGTCGCGCCCCTCCTCCGGCCCGCAGCGATCGATGATGCGCGACTTGTCGAGGTGGATGTGCGTCTCGACGAGCCCGCCGCAGGCGAGCCGGCCGCCGCCATCGACGCTCTGCGCCGCCGCTTCGAGCCGCGGCGCGATCGCGGCGATGCGCCCGTCCCGAATGCCGATATCGACCGGCCCCGCCTCGGGCGCGTCGCTGAGGCGGACATTGCGAATGACGACATCCATGGGGCGCCTCCCGGCGGAGACGGTCGCATGGCCGGGCAACGCCGCACAAGCGCCGTGCGCGGAACATGGACAGCCCGGCGCGGCGCGGGTTACGCTTTTTGGATTGGGCTCTTTTTTCGGGAGATGGCGCGACCGGGCCGGCGGGGCGGCTCACAACCAAGGGGGGAAGGACATGACCTCTGTTGCATTTGGCACCGTGAGCCAGCCGCGGCGCCGCGAAGCGGTCGTCGCCGGCGTCATCGGCAATGTCCTCGAATGGTACGACTTCGCCGTCTACGGCTATCTCGTCCCGGTTATTTCCCAGCTCTTCTTCCCCAGCGCCAACGCCTATCACTCGCTGCTGACGACGCTTGCCGTGTTCGGCGTCGGCTTCGTGATGCGCCCGGTGGGGGCGGTCTTCTTCGGCGTTTTCGGCGACCGCTATGGCCGACGCAGGGCGCTCAGCCTGGTCATTTTTCTCATGGCGATCTCGACCTTCGCCGTCGGCCTCCTGCCGTCCTTTGCCGAGGCCGGCCTTCTGGGCCCGGTGCTGCTCGTGGTCTGCCGCCTGGCGCAGGGCCTCTCCGCCGGCGGCGAATGGGGCGGATCCACCGCCTACATCGTCGAATTCGCCGGCGAAGGCCGGCGCGGCTATGTCGGCTCCTGGCAACAGGTCAGCGTCGGCGCGGGCTTCCTCCTGGGCTCGCTGGCAGCGATGGTGCTCGCCCGCAACCTCGCTCCGGCGGCCCTGCTGAGCTGGGGCTGGCGCGTGCCCTTCCTGCTCGGCATCGTCGTCGGCCTTCTCGGCGCTTACCTGCGCTGGCGCCTCGACGACACGCCGAAATTCACCGAGATCGAAGAGCACGGCGAAGTCGCCAAGGCGCCACTGATCGAGACCGCAACGCGCTATCCGCGCGAGACGCTGCTCGCCTTCGGCCTCACGCTCCACAACACGGTCGCCTACTACATCGCCCTGGTCTACATCCCGACCTGGTTCACCAAGGAGGCGCACCTCTCGGCCGGCACCGCCCTCCTCATCAGCACGATCTCGCTGCTCACCTTCGTCGTGCTCATTCCCATCACCGGCGCCCTCTCCGACCGCATCGGTCGGCGGCCGGTGCTGATCATCTCCTGCCTCGGCTATATCGCGCTCACCTATCCGCTCTTTCTCTTCGCTTCCTCGGGCGGCGTCATGGCGTGCTTTGCCATGCAGCTCGTGCTGGTGATCTTCCTCGCCTTCTATGCCGGCGCCGCGCCCGCGACCTATGCCGAGATCTTCCCGACGCGCGTGCGCTACACCGCGCTGTCGATCGGCTACAACGTCGCCGTCGCCGTCTTCGGCGGCTTCGCGCCCTATATCGCTACCTGGCTGATCGGCATTACCGACGGCAACAAGCTCGCGCCGACTTTCTACGTCATTGCCGCGGCGGTGATCTCGTTCCTCATCCTGACGCGGACGCGCGAGACCGCCTTCGCGCCGATGAAGTAGGCCGACGGGCGGCGCTAATTGACCCGCTCGCCCTCGTCGCGCGCGCGGGTCAGCTCATAGACGGCCTGGTCGACCTGCAGCCAGGAGGCGATGGCGGAATTCTCCACCGTCCCTTCGCGCAGCTTGGCGATGCGCTCGCTCACCACTTTGGGTGCGGCTTCGCCATGTTTGGCGATGAGCCAAGCCGCGACCGTCCAGATGTTACGGTTGATTACCATCGTGCGAATTGAACGAGAGCGCGAGCGCCGAAGTTCCCCGGCGCGACGACGCGCTCGCTCCTGGCGGCGTTCGGGCGGCCGGCAATCCGCATCGCTGTTTTCCTCCCGCGCTTTGCCCATCCTGGTCAGAGCGCGCCGGCGAGGCAACCGGACTCTATGGTTAACGCGGTGTTTTCCTTGGGCCAGCCATCAGATGCGCGCGCCTCGCAGCAGCCGCTGCGTCGCGGCGATCACCGCCTGCCAGGCTTCGAGCGCCAACATGTCGCCGATCTCGCTGGCGCGCTCGGCCCGCGCTTCGGCGAGGGCGAGCGCATCGACGCCATATTTCTCGGTGAGTTGTCGCGCAATCTGCGCGGCGTCCGGCGCCTCGAGCAGATGAGTGCCGCCCGTCTCGCCCGCCGCCGCGGCGGCGTCGCCCGCGTCAGTGGACACGGTCGCCCCTGCCCGGCTCGGCCTTGATGAGCTCGGCCGTGGCTCGGGCAATCCAGCACCAGACGACATAGGTGAGCTCGTCATCGCCATGCTTCTTGGCCTCCCGGCCGGCCACGTCGGCGGCGTCCTCGCCGTGCCGGCGCACGAGCAGGATTGCCGCTTCCCAGATCTGTCGCTCGCTGGTCATCATCCTCACTGGAGAACCCGGCACAGCCAAAGCCGGTTCCCGCCTTCCCGCCTCGGACGCGCCGTTCGTGCCGCGGGCGACGCTAATTGACGGCGTCCGCCAGCTGGTCGGTCAGAACCTCGATGCGCACCAGCGCGAGGCCCTCCTTCGTCATGCCGAGTTTCTTCGCCGCCTCGGACGACAGGTCGAGCACCCGCCCCGAAATGTAGGGCCCGCGATCGTTCACCTTCACCTCGACCGACTTGCCGTTCTCGAGGTTGGTGACCTTGACCTTGGTATCGAGCGGGAGCGTGCGATGCGCCGCGGTGAGCTTGCGCGGGTCGAAGCGCTCGCCGCTCGCCGTCAGCCGACCTTGGTCATACCAGGAGGCGAGTCCGACCTGATCGACCACCTTGGTGGCAGCGAGGTCGGGTCCGGTAGCTCCGGCCGCGGCGAAAAGCGCCGGGCTCGCTACCGCCGCATGAGACGGCGATGCCGGCGGCGGCGTAACCGTCGCGGCAGCATTGATCGCCAATGTCTCGGGCTTGATCGAGACTTGTTCGATCGCCGGCGCATTCGATCCAATCATAGCGGTCAGAGCAACCGCGGAAGCCCAATATACTGTCAAGCGTTGCCGACTCGTACCCATCGGAGCCTCACCTCCTAATTACCCTTTTGGTTTATTTTCTATGAAGACAACGAAGGAGACTACAGCCTTGTTCCCGACAATGCAAACTATTCAGTAGATTTATTGGGCCGCTTTCGTAACGAATCAGCGAATCTGCGGCACCGGACGCGGCCGTCGATCGGTGCCGATGGCGACGTAGGTAAACAAACCCTCGGTGACTTTCGTGTGTTCACCGGTCAACCGCCGCGCCCAGGACTCAATTTTGACAGCGATCGAGGTACGGCCGACCTTCGTCACCACCCCGTAAAAGCTCACCTCGTCCCCCACCAGCACCGGCTGGTGGAAGGTCATCGCCGTGATCGCGACCGTCGCCACGCGCCCCTGCGCCTGGCGCGCGGCGACGAGTCCGCCGGCGATATCCATCTGAGAGAGGACCCAGCCCCCAAAAATGTCACCGTTCTGATTGGCGTCGGCCGGCATCGGCACGGCGCGGATGGCCGGCTCGACCGCCGGCGGCCCGTTGCGTTCGGTGGTTCCGTTCATGGATAAAACCCGCTATTGTCCGTTGCTCACCCACATCTTGTGGGAGCGAAATTCCGCCCCCACCGTATCCTGTCACGGCATAGGCATGTCAGACCTCTTCGACAATGTCGCGCGCAAGTCCGGCTCCGGCTATTCCGCCAAGGACATCGAGGTGCTGGAGGGGCTCGAGCCGGTGCGCCGCCGCCCCGGCATGTATATCGGCGGCACCGATGAAAGGGCGCTGCACCACCTGGCGGCCGAGGTGCTGGACAATGCCATGGACGAAGCGGTCGCGGGCCATGCCAGCCGCATCGAGCTCGAGCTGCATGGCGACGGCAGCGTCGTCGTGCGCGACAACGGCCGCGGCATTCCGGTCGATCCCCACCCCAAATTCCCCAAGACCTCGGCGCTCGAGGTGATCCTGACGACGCTTCATTCCGGCGGCAAGTTCTCCGGCGACGCCTACAAGACCTCGGGGGGGCTGCACGGGGTCGGCGTCTCGGTCGTCAACGCCCTCAGCGACCGGCTCTGGGTCGAAGTGGCGCGCGACCGCAAGCTCTGGACGCAAGAGTATTCGCGCGGCAAGCCGAAGACGAAATTGAAGGACAACGGCGCCGTCTCCAATCGTCGCGGCACCACGGTCGGATTTCATCCCGACCCGCAGATCTTCGGCGACAAGGCGCAGTTCAAGCCGGCCACGCTTTATCGGCTGGCGCGCTCCAAAGCCTATCTCTTTCGCGGCGTCGAGATCCGCTGGTGGTGCGACGCGGCGCTGGCGCGGCCCGAGGACGTGCCGCAGGAGGAGCGCTTCCACTTCCCCGGCGGGCTCGCCGACTATCTCGCCTCGCTGCTCCAGGGCCGCGAGGTTCTGACGCCGCAGCCTTTCCTCGGCGAGCACGAGTTCGGCGAAGGCGGCCGCGTCGAATGGGCGATCGCCTGGCCCGAGGACCAGGAAGGCTTCCAGTCCTTTTATTGCAACACCGTGCCGACGCCCGAGGGCGGGACCCACGAGGCGGGGCTGCGCGCGGGCCTGACGCGGAGCCTCAAGGCCTATGGCGACCTCACCAACAACCGCCGCGCCGGGCAGATCACCGCCGAGGACATGATGACCGGCGCCGTGGTGCTGCTCTCGCTCTTCATCCGTGAGCCGCAATTCCAAGGGCAGACCAAGGAGCGCCTCGCCTCGCCCGAAGCGGCGCGGCTCGTCGAGGGCGCGCTCAAGGATCATTTCGACCACTGGCTCTCGGGCGATCCGGAAGCGGCTCGGTCGCTGCTCGACTGGGTGATCGAGCGCGCCGAAGAGCGCGTGCGGCGGCGCCAGCAGAAGGATCTCGACCGCAAGAGCGCGACGCGCAAGCTCCGCCTTCCCGGCAAGCTGGTCGATTGCAGCCGCGGCGCCCCCAGCGGCACCGAGATCTTTCTCGTCGAGGGCGACAGCGCCGGCGGCTCGGCCAAGGAGGCGCGCGACCGCGAGACGCAGGCGATCCTGCCGCTGCGCGGCAAGATCCTGAATGTCGCCTCGGCCAGCGCCGACAAGCTCCGGCAGAACCAGGAGATCGCCGACCTGCTCTTGGCGCTGGGCTGCGGCTCGGGCGAGCGGTACAGCGAGGAGAAGCTGCGCTACGAGCGCGTCATCATCATGACCGACGCCGACGTCGACGGCGCGCACATCGCCTCGCTGCTGATGACCTTCTTCTTCCGCGAGATGCAGAAGCTGGTCGCATCGGGCCGCCTTTTCCTTGCCGTGCCGCCGCTCTACCGGCTGCACCAGGGCGAGACGACGGCCTACGCGCGGACCGACGCGCACAAGGAAGAGCTGCTGAAGACCGTCTTCAACGGGCGCGGCAAAGTCGAGATCAGCCGCTTCAAGGGGCTTGGCGAGATGCCGGCAAAGCAGCTGCGCGAGACGACGATGGACGCGGCGCGACGCACGCTGCTGCGCGTGACCTTGCCGGCGGAAGGAGAGCGCGACCTCAAAAGCACGATCGAGCTGGTCGAGAGCCTGATGGGCCGGAAGCCAGAGCTGCGCTATCAGTTCATCCAGGAGCGCGCCGCCTTCGTGCGTGACCTCGACGTCTGACGCGATACTGACGGGAAGATTTCAGCGGCGCCGCAACCGCCGGGCGTTGGCGCGGGCCTTTCGGTGCCAGGGCGCCAGCGCGGCGCCAACACCCGCCGCCCACCAAGGCCGCATCAGCGCCAGGGCCGAGCGCTGCGCAGCCTCGATCTTCTCCAGCACCATCCGCTGATATTCCGCTGGCGAGCAACTGCCCGCCGCCATCATCGAGCTGCGATGCATGAGCGTCTCCGAGGACGCGAGGGCCAGCTCGGCGAGGAGCAGAGGAAGCGGACGCGGGTGGCGGCGATTTCGGCTGCTCATGAGGAGGGGAAACGGCACGCCGCGCCGGGTCGTTCCCCGATGATGTCGCCTCAGCGGTCGAGAATTGTACGCCCGATGAAGACACCGATGATCAGCGTCAGGATGAAGAGAGCGACGACGATGAAGCACAGAATCTTGGCGATGCCAGCCGCGGCCGCCGACAGGCCGCCGAACCCGAGCAAGCCCGCGAGGATCGAGATCGCCCCAAAAATCGCCGCCCAGTAGAGCATCGACGTCTCTTCACGGCCTGTCCCCCTGTCTCGGAACGCCTCACAAAGCCGGAGGTTCCGCTGCGAGCCAGCGGCGCAACGCCTCGTTCACCGCTTCCGGCTGCTCGAGCGTCGAGAGATGGCCGCAGCGCTCGACGACCACCAAGGAGGCGCCCGGAACGAGCGAGGCGATTTCCTCGTGCAGCATCAGCGGCGTCGACCGGTCCTCGCGCCCGCACAGCACCATGGTCGGCACGCTGAGGCGCGGGAGATCGCCGCGTCCGTCGGGCCGCGCCATGATCGCCTTCATCTGGCGGAGATAGACGTCGCGGCCGACGCGCCGGGTCATCGCCATCACCGTCTCGGTCAGCCGCGCATCGCCGAGGTGATCGGGATGGAGCCATTGCGGCAGCAGGCGCGGGGTAATGCCCCTGAATTCGCCTTTCTGCGCCAGTTCGATCAGGCCGCGGCGCTGGGCAAGGCGCTCGGGCGTGTCGGCCCGCGCCGAGGTGTCGAGCAGCGCCAGGCGCGCGACCCGGTCCGGCGCGACGCGCATGATCTCCTGGGCGAGATAGCCCCCCATCGAGAGACCGGCGAGCGCAAAACGCGGCGGCGCTTCGCCGAGGACGCGTGCCGCCATGGCCGGCAGCGACTCGTCGCGTGTAAGATCGGCGACACGCGGCTCGGCAATGTCGCCGAGGGCCGCCACTTGCGCCGCCCACAGCGCCCGATCGCACAGCAGCCCCGGCAGGAGGATGAGAGGAATTTTCGTTGCGGCAGGCGCCATTCTTGCCTCTTCGTTAACCATTACCGGAGAGTATCGGGCGGTGTTGCGCGCGCCAAGCAGGTCGGCATTGCCCGATCCTGCCGCGAAAAAGTTTGACTTTCGCGGGCGCAACCCCAATTAAAGGGCGACACATAAGGTCAGAAACGTAAAAGAGCGAAGTAAACCACCTACATGAGTTTTGCCGATCTAGGCCTCTCGCCAGAGGTCCTGCAGGCGGTGGCCGACGCAGGCTACACCGCCCCGACGCCCATCCAGGAACAAGCCATCCCCCATGTGCTGACCGGGCGCGACGTGCTCGGTTGTGCGCAGACCGGCACCGGCAAGACGGCCGGTTTCACCCTGCCGATGATCGATATCCTGGCCGCCGGCCGCGCCCGCGCGCGAATGCCGCGCTCGCTCATCCTGGAGCCGACGCGCGAGCTCGCAGCGCAAGTCTCGACCGCCTTTGAAACCTACGGCAAGCACCACAAGCTCAGCATGGCGCTGCTCATCGGCGGCGAGAGTTTCGCCGACCAGGAGCGCAAGCTCGACCGCGGCGTCGACGTGCTGATCGCGACGCCGGGCCGGATGCTCGATCTCTTCGAGCGTGGCAAGATCCTGCTGTCGGACGTCAAGATCCTGGTCATCGACGAAGCGGACCGCATGCTCGACATGGGCTTCATCCCGGATGTCGAGCGCATCGTCGGCCTGCTGCCGCGCATTCGCCAGACGCTGTTCTTCTCGGCCACCATGCCGCCGGAGATCCGCCGTCTCGCCGATGCCTTCCTGATGAATCCGAAGGAGATCTCGGTGGCGCCCCCGGCGTCCCCGGCGACGACCGTGGCGCAGCACCTCCTTACCGTCCACCCCGCCGACAAGCGCGAGGCGCTCCGCCGGCTCATCCATAACGAAGATGTCAAGAACGCCATCATCTTCTGCAACCGCAAGCGGGATGTCGACATCCTCAACCGCTCGCTGGTGAAATACGGGCTCAATGCCGCGGCTCTCCATGGCGACATGCCGCAGTCGAAGCGCACCGAGACGCTCGAGCGCTTCAAGGAGGGTGAGATCCGCCTGCTCGTCGCCAGCGATGTCGCCGCGCGCGGGCTCGACATCCAGGGCATGTCGCACGTGTTCAATTTCGACGTGCCGATCCATGCCGAGGATTACGTTCACCGCATCGGCCGCACCGGCCGCGCCGGGCGCGATGGGCGTGCCTTCACCTTGGCAACCCCCGAGGAAGGACGCTTCGTTGCCGCTATCGCCAAGCTGATCGGCAGGGACATTCCGACGATCTCCGTGGACGGCATCGGCGCGGCGACGCTGTCCGAGGAGAGCGATGGCGAGCATCGGCCGCGCGAGCACGGCGACCGGGGCCGCGGCCGCGACCGGCGCGAGGCAAAGCGTGCCTCAGGCCATGGCCGCCGCGACGCGCCGTCCGAGCCGCGCCATCCCCAGGGCCAGCGCGACCGCCGCGAGGGCCGCCACCATCACGGCGCGCCCCCCGCCCCGTTACGCCCGGCGCCGCGACCGGTCACCATGGACCCCGAGGGCAAGGTCACCCCGCTGCCACGGCGGGACGAGCGCGTGGAGGAGCACGAGGACGATCGCCGCATCGTCGGCTTCGGCGACCACTTGCCCGCTTTCCTGGCGCGTCCACCGAGGATCGCGCGCGGCTAGCACGAGGGGTGGTTCCCCATGAAGACGATCTTCGTCATGGTGAAATGCGACCTCGGCAAGGCCTATCAGGTCGCCGAGGAAGCGGTCGAGAGCGTCGAGCAGGTGTCCGAGGTCTACTCGATTTCCGGCCAGTACGATCTGCTGATGAAGTGCTATCTGCCGCCCGACATGGATATCGGGCACTTCGTCGTCGATAAGCTGCAGACGCTCGCCGGCATCAAGGACACGTTCACCATCATGGCCTACAAGGCCTTCTCCGAAGACAAATCCTTCTGACGCCGCGGACGCGCCGGCACCGCGCGGGCGTCTCGCCCGGCGGCACCGGCGCGGCGTTTGCGGATCAGTCGGCCGTGCCCACCGCCGGCGCGGCGGCATAGCCGACCGGCACGGAGAGCTCTTCCTCGTTGATCTCCTCGAGCGAGCGACCGCGTGTCTCGGGAATGATGATGAGGGTCAGCACCCCGCCCAGCACGGCGCAGCCGGCCAGCGTTGCGATCACCCCTGCCTCGCCGATGCGGCTGAAGAGCAGCGGAAAGAGAAAGGCGCTCAGCGACGCGCCGATCCGCCCGCCGACGACGGAGATGCTTTGCCCCACCGTGCGCACCCGCGTCGGAGCGAGTTCGACGCCGAGGATCCCCGCGCCGCTCACCATGCTCGGGAAGGTGATGAACACGTTGTAAAGCCCGAAGACGATGAGGCCCAACACCGGAGCCGCGGTGAGATCCTGGTGGAAGGCGGCGAAGATCCCCAGCATCACCGCCGCCATGATCATGCCGATCGCCTGCGTCGGTTTCCGCCCGAGCCGGTCGAGGGCATAGAGGCTGAGCAGCAGCGCCGTCGGCAGGATGAACACCACCGACATCAGCAGCGAGAAGACCGCCGGCTCGACGCCCAGCCCCTTCGCGATCAAGGACGGGCCGAACAGGATGCCGGAATAGACGACGATATCGAACAGCATCCAAAGCACGGCCGAAGCGAGGATCGGGCCCATATACTCGCCCAGCACCTGCCAGAACGCCCGCTGATCGACGGCCGGCAGCGCGGCGCGCTTTTCTCCGCACACCTGTTCGACGACGCCGGCCGCGGCGGCGTGATCGCCGGCAAGACGCGCCAGGTAGCGCGCCGTCTCCGGCATGCGGCGCCGCAGATAGAGCACCGAGACCGCCGGCAAGGCGCCCGCGGCCAGCACGATCCGCCATTGCATCTCCGGCGAGACCCCCATGGACTTGAGGATCAGCAGCAGCGCCCCCGCGGCCACCGCCCCGCCCCACCACATGACGCCGAAGCCGATGCCGAGCGTCTTGCCGCGATCGCCGCGATTGGCGTGCTCGGCCATGATCGTCGGCGACAGCACATAGTCGGCGCCGACGCCGATCCCCAGAATGAAGCGGATGGCAATGAGCGACCAGAGGTCAGTGGCGAAGATCTGCGCAACGGCGGCAATCGCCATCAGCGTCACGTCGAGGCCGTAAAAGGTTTTGCGGCCGCGCTGCGCCAGCGCCCCGAAGAGCACCGCGCCGAGCGCCGCGCCGACCAGCGCCGAACCCGCCAGCGCACCGCTTTGCAGGCTCGAGACATGAGCGACCCCGAACGACGCCAGCACCAGCGGCAGCACCACGCCGATCGACGAGAGGTCGTAGCCGTCCGTGAACACGCCCATGCCGGTGGTGAACATGGTACGCAGGTGGAACCGCTTGAGCGGCTGTTCGTCGAGCAACCCAAAGCCGGGAGCATTCGCCATTACACACCTCAATCCTGTGTACTCTACTGACCGCTTCTCCTTAGCCCTCGCCTGTTGCAGTTTAGTGATACTCAGGTGAACAGTTTTTCATCGATAACCTTTGACTAGATATAACTAAATCAGGCGCATGCAGCCGGTGTGGCCGGCCAGCGCTTGCCGGCCGGCGCTCGCCGGCGTAGGTTATTTTAGATATAAAATAACTCGCCCGAGGGGAGCGTGCCGCCAGACTTGGCAAGACCGCTGGTCGGACAACACGCCATCGTCACCGGCGGCGGGACCGGCATCGGCGCCGCGACGGCGCTGGCGCTCGCTGGTCTCGGCGCCCGGCTCACCCTCATCGGCCGGCGCGCGGCGCCGCTCCACGACACGGGGCGGAGCATCGCCGAGGCGACCGGCGCCACGACTACCGCCGAGCCGCTCGATGTCACCGATCCCGCCGCGGTTGCCGACGGCTTCGCGCGGATCGGGCCGGCGGACATTCTCGTCAGCAATGCCGGCGCGGCCGAGAGCGCGCCCTTCGCCCGGACCGGGCTCGATCTCCTCGACCGCATGCTCGCGGTCCATCTCAAAGCGGCGTTCCTGTGCGCCCAGGCGGCCCTGCCGGCGATGCTCAAGGCAAAGCGCGGGCGCATCATTGCCGTCGCCTCCACCGCGGGGCTTACCGGCTATCCCTATGTCTCGGCCTATGTCGCGGCCAAGCACGCGCTGGTCGGCCTCGTCCGCGCGCTGGCGCTGGAGACAGCAAAGAGCGGCGTCACCGTCAATGCCGTCTGCCCCGGCTTCACCGATACGGCGCTCGTCGCTCGCGCCGCGGAGGAGATCGCGCAAAAGACCGGACGCTCGCCCGAGGAAGCGCGCGCCGAGCTGATGCGGAGCAATCCCATGGGCCGCTTGGTCACCGCCGAGGAAGTGGCGAGCGCCGTCGCCTTTCTGGCACTTCCCGGCGCCAGCGCCGTCACCGGGCAGGCGATCGTCGTCGCCGGCGGCGAGGTGATGGCGTGAGTGCCCCCGACCGCGAATCCGCGCTGCTGAGCGACGACAAGCTCGAGCTGAAGCTGTGGCTGCGCCTGCTCACCTGCAGCAGCCTGATCGAGGGCGAGGTGCGCGCCCGCCTGCGCGGGACCTTCGCCACCAGCCTGCCGCGCTTCGATCTCCTGGCACAGCTTGACCGGGCGCCCGATGGTCTTGCCATGGGCGAGCTCTCTTCGCGCCTCATGGTGAGCAACGGCAATGTGACGGGGCTCACCGAAGCGCTCGTGCGCGAGGGTCTGGTATCGCGCCTCCCCGACCCGGACGACCGGCGCAGCCTGCGCATCCGCCTCACCGACGCCGGCAAGCGCAGCTTCGATGCGATGACCCCCGTCCACGAGCGATGGATCGATCAGATGATGGCCGGGCTCGACCGCGCCGAGATGGCGCATCTCCTCGAGCTCCTCGGCAAGCTCAAGCGCTCCGTCAAGAGCGCGGTGGGGACGGCATGAAGGCCGCGGCGTTCGCCCCGCAGCATGTCGGCTTTTCCTACGCCGCCTTTCTCACCACAAGAAAGCCGGTCTTCGGAGGGAATTGAGGCTCCCGTGCTGGATAAGAGCGCTCATGTCGACCGCTTCGCCCGCGAGCAGCTGCCGCCGCCAGAGCAATGGCCGGCCTTCGATCATGGTGGCCTCGCGGAGCTCGCTTATCCCAAGCGGCTCAACGCCGCGGTCGAGCTGCTCGACCGCATGGTCGAGAAAGGTTTCGGCGCGCGGCCCTGCCTTCGGCACGAGGTCGTCATTTGGAAGCAGATCATCGAGCCCGACGGGCATCACCCGGTGGCCTATCCCGAGACCGCCGCCGTGGTCTGGACCTATGCCGATCTGCTCGAGCGCGCCAACCGCATCGCCAATGTCCTGGTGACGGAGCTGGGACTGCTGCCCGGCGAGCGGGTGCTGCTGCGGGATGCCAACACAGCGATGATGGCGGCGTGCTGGTTCGCCGTGCTCAAGGCGGGCGGCATCGCCGTCGCCACCATGCCGCTGCTGCGCGCGCGGGAGCTGCGCTACATCATCGACAAAGCGCAGGTGCGCTATGCGCTCGCGGCCGCGGATCTCGCCGCCGAGCTCGATGCAGCGCGCGCCGAGACCGCGACGCTGCAGCAGCTGGTGCTGTTCCGCAGCGAGCGGCCTGACGGGCTCGAGGCGCGCATGGCGCGGCAGCCGGCGAGCTTCGCCAATGTCATCACCTCCCACGACGACGTGGCGCTCATCGCCTTCACTTCGGGCACCACCGGGGCGGCCAAGGGCACGATGCATTTCCATCGTGACCTGCTGGCGATCTGCGACTGCTTCCCGAAGCTGCTCAACACCGGCCCCGACGACATCTTCTGCGGCAGCCCGCCGCTCGCCTTCACCTTCGGCCTCGGCGGCTTGCTGCTCTTCCCGATGCGCGTCGGCGCGTCCGTCCTGCTGCTGCCCAAGGTGACGGCGGAAGGGCTGTTGCAGGCGATCCAGCGCCACCGCTGCACGCTCTGCTTCACCGCGCCGACGCTCTACCGCGCGATGGCGGAGCTGGCGCGAAACTTCGACCTCAAATCGCTGCGGACCTGCGTCTCCGCCGGCGAGACTCTTCCTCTCCCCATCTTCGAGGCCTGGCAGCGCGCCACCGGCATCAAGATCGTGGATGGCATCGGCTCGACCGAAATGCTGCACATTTTCATCTCCGCCGCCGGCGATGACATCCGCCCGGGTGCGACCGGCAAGCCCGTTCCCGGCTATGAGGCGCGGATCGTCGATGACGCCGGCGATCCCCTGCCCCCCGGCATCATCGGCCGCCTCGCTGTGCGCGGCCCTACCGGGTGCCGCTATCTCGACATGCCGGAGCAACAGGTGAAATACGTGCAGCACGGCTGGAACCTGACCGGTGATGCCTACCGCTGCGACGACGACGGCTATTTCTGGTACCAGGCGCGCACCGACGACATGATCGTCAGCGCCGGCTACAACATCTCCGGCCCCGAGGTCGAAGCGGCGCTGCTCGACCATCCCAAGGTGCTGGAATGCGCCGTGGTCGGCAGTCCCGACGCCGAGCGCGGCGAGATCGTCAAGGCCTTCGTCGTGCTGCGTCCGACCGCCAAGGCCGACGCGGCAACCGCGACCGAGCTGCAGGAGCACGTCAAGGCGGTAATTGCCCCATTC
>DASQSR010000281.1:0-2750 GCA_035642295.1 Allostellaceae bacterium
CTATCGCAGTCGCTGAGGCGCGCGTCAAGCTGGCAGCGGCGCTCCGTCTGTCTCTCGTGCGACGTTGACTCGCCACTCCACAGACATTCGCGATCGATTTTGAGACAGTCGTTTCGCGACGTCTTTGATTGATGCAGACGCGGAACGAGGGCTCTTGGCTGCTGATTCCGGAGCAAGCCGCCCCTCCGTTCCGGGATGATGGCGCCCCCCTGTTCCGATCAATTGCCGCCCACGGTTCCGATTAATCCTCGCCCACCATTCCGGGATGATGGCGCCCGGGGGTAGGCGATAACGGACGCCTCTGCTGGCTGTGCGTAGGGTCCGCTTCTTTGGCTGTGGCTGAGGAGCGGATTGATGCCAGCAGGGAGGGTGGCCATGCGCCGCGTGCGCGAGGTGTTGCGTCTGGGGTTTGCCGGGATATCGAAGCACGAGATCGCCCGGCGCACGGGTCTGGCGGCGTCGACGGTGCGCGAGACGCTCGCGCGCTTCAAGGCCGCCGGTCTCGACTGGCCGCTGCCGGAGAGCGTCACCGACGGCGAACTCGAAGAGAAGCTGTACAAGAACGCCGGGACGAAGCGAGGCCATCGCCGCCATGCCGAGCCGGATTGGGCGGCCCTCCACCGCGAGCTCAAGCGCAAGCACGTCACGCTCGCGATCCTGTGGGACGAGTACATCGAGCAGCATCCCGAGGGGTATCGCTATTCCCGTTTCTGCGAGCTCTACCGCGCCTGGGAAGGCAAGCTGTCGGTCACCATGCGCCAGGCGCATGCGGGCGGCGACAAGCTGTTCGTGGATTACGCGGGCGACACCGCGCCGGTGATCATCGACCGGCTGACCGGCGAGAGCCGAGAAGCGTGGATCTTCGTCGCCGTGCTGGGGGCATCCAACTTCACCTATGCCGAAGCGACTTGGACTCAGAGGCTGGCCGATTGGATCGGCGCCCATACGCGCGCCCTTGAAGCGATCGGCGGCGTGCCGCGGCTGATCGTCCCGGACAACACCAAGACCGCCGTCATCAAGGCATGCCTCTACGATCCCCAGGTCAATCGAACCTATGCCGAGATGGCGGCGCATTACGACACCGCCGTCCTGCCGACCCGGCCCCGCAAGCCGCGCGACAAGGCCAAGGTCGAGGCCGCCGTCCTTGTCATGGAGCGCTGGATCCTGGGGCGGCTGCGCAACCGGCGCTTCTACAGCCTGGCGGAGCTGAACGAGGCGATCCGCGTGCTGCTGGTCCGCCTCAACGATGTGCGGCCGATCCGACGGCTGGGCGTGACGCGGCGCCAGCTCCTCGAGGAGCTCGACCGGCCGCTGCTCAAGCCCTTGCCGGTCGAGCCCTATATCTTCGCCGAATGGCGCGCCCGCCGCGTCGGCATCGATTATCACGTCGACATCGACCGGCATTACTACAGCGTGCCCTACCGCTTCGCGCGCGAAGCGGTCGAGGTGCGGCTGACCGGGCGAACCGTCGAGGTGTTCGCCAAGGGCGAGCGGATCGCCGCGCATCTGCGCTCCAGCGGCAACGGCAAGCATACGACCGTGCAGGAGCACATGCCCTCCAGCCATCGTCGCTACGCCGACTGGACGATCGAGCGCATCCGGCGCGATGCCGCCGTGATCGGGCCGTCGACCGCGGCGCTGTGCGAGCTGATCCTGGAACAGCGCTCGCACCCCGAACAGGGCTTCCGCGCCTGTCTCGGCATCGTCCGGCTGGTCAAAGCCTTCGGCGCGCAGCGGGTCGAAGGCGCCGCGGCGCGGGCGCTCGATATCGGCGCACGGACCTATGGCTCCGTCAAATCCATCCTCGACAACAATCTCGATCGCCACGCCGCCCAACAGCGCGGCGCGGACGGCGTGACGATCCACCACCCCAACATCCGCGGCGCGCGCTACTACCATTGAGGAGACGATATGCTCACCCATCCCACTCTCGATCAGCTCAACCAGTTGGGGCTGTTCGGCATGGCCAAGGCCTTTGGCGAAGCCGAGACGTCGGGCGAGGCCGCCGCGCTCACTCATCCGGAATGGCTCGCCCTCCTGCTCGACCGCGAGATGATCTACCGGCATGACAAGAAGCTGGCCGCCAGGCTGCGCTACGCCAGGCTCCGCCAACAGGCGGCTGTCGAGGACATCGATTACCGAGCCGTGCGCGGCCTCGATCGCGCGCTCTTCCAGAAGCTCGTCATCGGCGATTGGATCGACGCGCACGACAATCTGATCATCTGCGGTCCGACCGGCGTCGGAAAGAGTTGGCTCTCTTGCGCCCTCGGTCACAAGGCCTGCCGGGATAACCGCTCCGTGCTCTACCAGCGTGTCCCCAAGCTCTTCGGCGAACTCGCGCTCGCCCGCGGTGATGGCCGCTATGCCCGCCTGTTCCGCGCCCTCGGGGGCGTCCAGCTCCTGATCCTCGACGACTGGGGGCTCGAGCCGCTCGACGCCCAGGGCGGCGCTCCACCATCATCACCAGCCAGCTCCCCGTTGACAGCTGGCATCAGGTCATCGGAGATCCCACCTACGCCGACGCCATCCTGGACCGCCTCGTCCACAACGCGCAGCGCCTCAACCTCTCCGGAGACAGCCTCAGGCGAACCCGCTCGAACGCGCCGCAGAAGAGTTGACCGACCAAAGCGGTCGGTGTCACAAATGATCAGCCAGCGAGGCTCCGCGGCCTGGGCGCCATCATCTCGGAATCCCGGGCGCCATCAAATCGGAATGCCTGGGCGGCTTCGTCGGAATCGGCACGCATGCCA